>DAOVJL010000119.1 GCA_030673275.1 Sulfurimonas sp. | reverse complement strand
TCCAACTCAGCCTATTGCTATGCGTATTGAAGAGCTACTAGAGGGTGTAAAGGCAGAGCTTGCCATCAAGATTTATGGAGATGATCAAAAAGTTTTAGATTCTATCGCCAAGGCAATTGGGTCTGAGATTATAGATGTTAAGGGACTGGGACATATGGAAGTTGAGACTCAACTTGGACAGGCTCAGATTAAAATAGAACCAAATTATCTGGCATTAGCTCGTTACGGCATCAGTGTAGAAGAGGTTATGCAGGTTATTCGAAACGGTATTGGACAAGAGAGTGTAAGTGAGAAGATAGAGGGAATTCGTCGTTTTGGTATAGTAGTTAAAATTAAAGATGCTACAAAAGACATAGATGCAGTTAAAAGTGTAACATTACGTTCTGATAATGGAAGTTTAGTCAGTCTAGATCAGATTTGTGACATTACTGTAGAGCAGGGTGCTTCATTTATTAAGCGTGAAAATCTAAGCCGATATATGGTGCTCTCTATTGAGGTTGAGGGTAGAGATGTAGCCTCTTTTGTTGAAGAGGCAAACCAAATTATAAAAGAACATGTCAATATTCCATCAGGATACTATATTGGCTGGGTAGGTGACTTTAAAAATATGAAAGAAGCAACTGACAAGTTGATGCTTATCGTTCCTATTACGATATTTTTGGTTATATTATTTTTATATACGGCATTTAACTCACTATCTAAGGCTCTGCTGATTTTAATAAATGTACCTTTTGGTCTTATTGGAGGTATTATAGCTTTAGTTATCAGTGGCATATATCTTTCTGTTTCGGCTATTATAGGATTTTTGGCCATTTTTGCGATTGCTATTTTAAACGGTATTGTGTTGGTAAGTTTTATAGATGAGCTGCGAGCTAAGTTTCCACATGTTGAGTTGAAAATATTACTTAAAGATGCGACACTTTTACGTCTTCGCCCTGTGCTTATGACTGCTTTTACCACTCTCTTTGGTATTTTACCTCTACTTAGTGTAAGTGGAGTGGGAAGTGAAATACAGTATCCGCTTTCAGTAGTTATAACCGGTGGGATTATAAGTTCAACTTTGTTAACCCTTTTGATATTACCTTCTACTTATCTTCTCTTTTATGAAAAAAATCATATTACAGAGAAAAATATAGATAATAAAAATTAGTTTAAAAACAGTAAATATAAGGGTAAAGTGCCCTTATATGTAAACTTATTTATAGCCGAATAAGATTTAATGCAAAAAATGTTCCAACTCTTACATTCTTTTCAGTTTTAATACTCTACAATACTCTAAATAAATAATTTTGAGAAAGAATATGGTGTGAGAATAGATAAATTTTTAAATTCGGTAAATATAACAAAAAGACGTTCAGTTGCACAAGATATGATAAGTAACAGTGTTGTCTTAATAAATGATGTAGTAGCTAAGGCTAGCAAGAGTGTTGAGGTAGGTAGTATAATTACTATCAACTACTTAAACGATACAAAAAAATATGAAGTTATACAAATTCCAACTACAAAATCTACTCCAAAATCTTTGCAAAATGAGTATATTAAGGAAATTTCATGACTTATGAAGAGGTAAAAAAACAGTTTACTTCTCTTTTCGAACATAAGATGAGTGATGAGGTTATGAGAGAGTTCTTAATAAGCATGAAACTTGATGAGTTTACTTCAGTTGAATCTATTGCAGCTGCTGCTGAAGTTATGCGTTCTTATGCTATACCACTTCCAATTCCTGCGGCACTGCGTCCAAAGTTACTTGATGTTGTTGGCACTGGCGGAGACAAGATAGGAAGTTTCAATATATCATCTACTGTGGCACTCTTAGTCGCATCATGTGGAAGTATAGTTGCAAAGCATGGAAGTCGTTCCATCACTTCTAAATCAGGAAGCGCAGATATGTTCGAAGAATTAGGTGTCAGACTTGATTTAAGTATCCAAAACAGTGCAAAACTTCTCGAAGAGTCTGGTTTTACCTTTATGTTTGCACAAAATCATCATCCTGCTATGCGTTTTATTGTTCCAGTTAGAAAAACCATACCTGATAAGACCATATTTAATATACTGGGACCACTTACAAATCCGGCAGGAGCGCAAAAATCTCTTCTAGGTGTTTTTGATAAAGCCTTTGTTCCCAAGATGGCTGAAGCACTTAAAATAAATGGTGCTACTTCAACTATGGTAGTAAGTTCGCGTGAGGGAATGGATGAGATAAGTATCAGTGATATTACATACGTTTCACAACTTAGGGATGGTTTAGTACATGAGTTTATTATTGATCCGCAGGAATACGGCATAAACAGAGTTCCTCTTAAGGCTATTATTGGAGGGGACTCAAAAGAAAATGCAGAAATTCTTTATAATATTTTTGATGCTAATTCTACAGATGCACAAAGAGACATTGTTCTTATAAATGCAGCCTCTGCTCTTATGGTTGATGGTTTGGCGCGTGATATTCAAGATGGATTGGAAATAGCAAAAGAAGCTATTAGAAAAGGAAAAGCCAAAGAGAAATTAGCTCAAATTGTAGAGATTTCAAATAAGCTATGATGAGTTATAAGTGCAAATTGGATGAACTTGGCTCTTTAGTTAAAGATATAAGCGAAAAATTTAGCAGTGGAGTTATTATTTTACGAGGAGATTTAGCAGCCGGCAAGACTACTTTTGTAAAAGAGATGGTTAAATACTTAGGTCTTGAGACGCAAGTTACTTCACCTACATTTTCACTGCAACAATGCTATGGAGATAAAGTTTTTCATTATGACATGTATAACCATGGACTGGAACATTTTATATCTTTGGGAATGTTAGAAGAGTTGGATAAAGATGGGCTTCATTTTGTGGAGTGGGGTGATGATGAATTAGTGAAAATTTTAAGTTCTGCAGGCATAAGTACGATTACAATTGATATTACCAAAATATCGGATGATACTAGACAATATGAGGTGGATTATGCACAAGTGTAAAGATAAAATTATAGATGTTAAGAGAGTATAAAATATGCATACATTAAAAGCGATAGATTTAAAGAAAAAGATAAAAGATTTAGAGATAGTAAAGGGTATGAGCCTTGAAGTTAGCAGCGGAGAAGTTGTTGGGCTTCTTGGACCAAACGGAGCTGGTAAAACAACTACATTTTATATGATTTGCGGACTTGTGGAAGCTAGTAGCGGAGAGGTGTTCTTTGATGATGAAAACCTATCAGGAATGCCATTGCATCAAAGAGCACTAAAGGGTATTGGTTATCTTCCTCAAGAAGCATCAATATTTAAAGATTTAAGTGTGGAAGACAACTTGATGGTAGCGGCACAGGCTGGCATAAAGGGTGAATCTGAGCAAGAGGCAAGAATTTTAGAACTTTTGGATATGTTCAATATTGAGCCTATTCGCTATCGTAAAGGTATTAGTTTAAGTGGAGGTGAGCGACGCCGTGTTGAGATAGCAAGAGCTTTAGTGAATAAACCAAAGTTTTTACTTCTGGATGAGCCTTTTGCCGGAGTTGATCCAATTGCTGTTATGGATATACAAGCGATAATTAAGCAGCTGGTTTCTTACGGTATTGGTGTGTTGATTACGGATCATAATGTTCGTGAAACTTTGGATGTCTGTGATAGAGCTTATGTAATTAAATCCGGTGAACTTTTAGCCAGCGGTACAAGTGATGAGATAGGACAAAATGCTGATGTTCGTAGACATTACCTTGGAGAGGAGTTTAAGCTTTAAAAGGCTTTATTTAATATGGCAGCATTAAGGCAGACTCATAGTGTAGAGAATAAACACAAACTTTCAAATACTTTACGCAACTGGCTTCCGATTTTACACTCAAGTTTGAGTGATTTGGGTGAAGCTATGAGCCCGTTTGTTGAGGGCAATCCTGTTGTAGAAGTCGAATCTGGTTATGAAGAAAATTTTGAGAAAAAGATTCCACGAAAAATTATAAGCGGTAATGTAAGCAACTCAAGAACTGAGCAGATAGAGGCTTTAACGATTCAAAAAAAGTCTCTATATGATGTCTTAGACGAACAGTTGGAAGCACCACTCTTCCCAACTCCTATTTCACAGTCTATCGCCTCTTTTGTAGTTTGTAATCTTGATGAAAATGGCTACTATGAGGGTGACAGTGAAGCTTTTTGTGATGAAAAGAATATTGACATGTCAGAGTTTGAAAAAGTTCGTTTGAGATTTTCACATGTAGAACCTGTAGGAATCGCTGCAAAAAACTTATCAGAATCATTTATGTTTCAACTGGATAGCTCAGATATAAGTGATGAAGCATATTCTCTGTGCGTCAAAGTTATAGAAGATATAGAGGGTATTCACAGCTATTCTAATGAAAAAAATTTTAGTGAGGTAATGCGTGTCCTTGGTACATTTAAAAATCCTCCTGCTATAGAGTACCAAGAGGAATCAGCACAGATTGTCCCTGATTTGATGATATTTTTTAATGAAGATGAGTCAATAGAGGTAAAACTTAATGATGCTTATTATCCAACCATACATATAGATACCAATTATGCAGTTGAACATGACTTTATATCTCAAAAAATTAAAGAGGCAAAAAGTTTAGTAGATGCCCTTGATATGAGAAAAGCTACCCTCTATAAAGTTGGACTGATGATAGTTGAGTATCAGTATGAGTTCTTTACAGGCGGTGCTATTATGCCTCTGACATTAAAGACCTTAGCAGATGAGTTTGGACATAATCCATCGACCATATCTAGAGCGATAGCTAACAAGTATATAGCTTGTGATAGAGGTGTATTAGCTATGAAAGAGTTCTTTACCACAGCTATAGATGATGATGTCTCAAATGCCGCTATAAAAGAGTTTCTGGTTGGTTTAGTTAAACAAGAGAGCCGTGAAAAGCCACTTAGTGATATGAAACTGCTTGATTTGATTCAAGATAAGTTCAAAGTAAAGATGGTTAGGCGTACAATTGCCAAATATAG
>DAOVJL010000208.1 GCA_030673275.1 Sulfurimonas sp. | reverse complement strand
GTTTACTTGGAAGTGGTTTTGACCCTGGTGTGACAAATGTATTTTGTGCATATGCTCAAAAACACTATTTTGATGAGATTCATACTATTGACATCATGGATTGTAATGCCGGAGACCATGGTTATCCTTTTGCTACAAACTTTAATCCTGAGATAAATCTTCGCGAAGTATCTGCAAATGGACGTTATTGGCAAAAAAATGAAGATGGGATAGGTGAGTGGATAGAGACAAAGCCGATGGAGATTATGCAAGTTTGGGATTATCCGGAAGTTGGACCAAAAGATTCTTACCTGCTTTATCATGAAGAGATGGAGTCTCTTGTCAAACATATCAAAGGTTTAAAACGCATCAGGTTTTTTATGACTTTTGGAGAGAGTTATCTTACTCATATGAAGTGTCTGGAAAATGTCGGAATGCTTGGTATAAAAGAGGTTGAACATAAGGGACAAAAAATCGTTCCAATGGAGTTTTTGAAAACTTTACTCCCAGATCCGGCATCTCTTGGACCAAGAACAAAAGGTAAGACAAATATCGGTATAATAGCTGACGGTATAAAAGACGGGGTTAGAAAAAAGATATATATTTATCAAGTAAGTGACCACGAAGAGTGCTTTAAAGAGGTTAATTCGCAAGCTGTGTCATACACAACAGGTGTTCCTGCGATGATAGGCGCAAAGCTTATGCTTGAAGGTAAATGGAATAGACAGGGTGTCTATAATATGGAAGAATTCGATCCAGATATTTTTATGGACGAGTTAAATAAACAGGGATTACCTTGGCAGATAAAAGAGCTGGATGTGTAAATGACATTTAAAAATATTATAACGGAATTAGAGTCTCTTCCACCACTCTCAAATACTCCCTTTATAATAAAACAGCTTTACAGTTGCGGTGCTCAAAATATTGATATTATAAAACTTGTAAAAGCTATTGAAGATGATGCAGTAGTAGCTGCAAATATACTTAAAATGATTAATGCACCGATATATGGTTTTTCAAGAAAAATTGCTTCAATCTCTCAAGCAGTAACTCTCTTTGGTACAGATGAAATATATGGTTTAGTTTTAAGATACGCAGTTGATGAACAGTTAAAGGCTGATACCAGTATCTATGGAGTAGACAATAAAATATTCAATGACATCTGTCAGCTTCAAAGCAGCCTAATGCTTCAATGGTATGCAAGAATAGACCTTAGACATGCACAGTTTATGGCTCCATTGGCTCTTATTATGGAGTCCGGAAAACTTGTTTTAGCAAATGAGATCATGAAAAGCAACTATATAAAAAAATTTACTTTTGGATATAAAAAAGCCAAAAATATTATAGAGTTTGAACATGATTTACTTGGCACAACAACATATTATCTCTCAGGGCTGCTTTTTGAGTACTGGAAATTAGAACCTTTGTATGCAGAGATACTAAAAGGTTTAGATTTTGAAGCTAATACCTCTGAAAAAATGAAATCTTACATAGATTCATTGGATGTTGTTAGAACTGCTGTTAATGTAAGAGAAATCCTTACTAAAAAATCAATACACGAAGCCTGCTTGATTGTTGAAGAGATGGGACTCGATCCAGAACATTTTGAAAAAGTAGCGCTCAGAGTTAAAGAGCAGTACAACAAAATTCGAATCAATAGAATGAAAAAATAATATAATTAATCGTATATCATGAAAAAATCAAATAAACTAAGCACACCTTATTATCTCTGTGATGAAAAGCTTTTAAAAAATAATCTTGAAATATTACAACATGTACAAAATGAGAGTGGAGCAAAAATTATTTTAGCCCTTAAGGGTTTTGCTATGTGGAGTACATTTGACCTTGTAAAAAAGTACTTAAAAGGGTGTACGGCAAGTGGTCTTCATGAGGCATTGCTTGCACGAGAAGAGTTTGCAAAAGATGATTCTAGTTTAGAGGTTCACACATACTCTCCGGCATTTAAAGATGAAGATATAGATGAGATTGCCAAGATTTCAGATTACGTAGTTTTTAACTCACCGAATCAACTCTTTAAATACAAAGATAGAGTAAAAGAGATAAATCCACATGCATCTCTTTCACTGAGAATAAATCCGGAATATTCAGCTTCACCAAAAGAGATATATAATCCATGTGGAATTTACAGTCGTTTAGGTACAACTTTGGAAAATTTTAATGAAGATGTACTTTTACATGTAGATGGACTCAATTTTCATGCACTTTGTGAACAAGACGTGGATGCTCTTGAAGAAGTTCTAAAAGCCTTTGAAGAGAAGTTTTCAAAGTACTTTACTCATCTAAAATATATAAACTTTGGTGGCGGTCATCACATAACAAAAAAGGGTTATGATGTTGAGAGGTTAATACGTATTATCAAAGAGTTTAGGGCTAAATACGGTGTAGATGTATATCTTGAGCCTGGTGAAGCAGTTGGATGGGAAACCGGTGTTTTGGTAAGCAGTGTTTTGGACATAGTGCATAATGGCATTGATATTGCGATACTGGACACTTCAGCAGAGGCTCATATGCCAGATACTCTTGCTATGCCTTATCGAGCAGAGGTAAGAGGAGCAGGAGCGGCAGGAGAAAAAAAATATACTTATAGACTTGCTGGAAATACATGTCTAGCAGGTGATATCATGGGAGATTACTCTTTTGATGAACCTTTGAAAATAGGGGATAAAGTAATTTTTGAAGATCAAATTCACTATACTTTTGTTAAAAACACAACTTTTAATGGTATAAAATTACCATCATTGGCTATACTACGAGAAAATAAAACTCTGGATGTTATTAAAGAGTTTGGATATGAAGATTATAAAAATAGATTATCATAAAAGGAATTATTGTGCTAGAAGATAAAAAAAGATGGAATGAACGATATTTAGACAATCCAATGCCAGAAACCGTTTCTCCAATTGTTGAGAAATATATAGAACATGTAAATGTTGGACAGGCTATTGATATAGCGTGTGGAACAGGTAGAAACGCTCACTATTTATCTGATTTGGGTTTTATGGTTGATGCTGTAGATATTTCAGATTATGCCTTAGAACGTGTTAAGAACAGTGCGACTATAAATAAGATTGATATAGACTTAGATAAGTATAATTTAACTCCAAACAAGTAT
>DAOVJL010000051.1 GCA_030673275.1 Sulfurimonas sp. | reverse complement strand
TCTCTCTAAACTCATAGACTCCGGCATTGTCAAAACAAGTTTTAAATTTTGTGCTGCACAGTTAGCTGCCAGTGCAATTCCGGTATTACCACTTGTAGGCTCTATAATAGTTGTATCTTTATTTATTTTGCCAGCTTCTTGTGCGCGCTTAATCATATTTAAGCCTATTCTATCTTTCACGGAGCTTGTTGGATTCATAAACTCACACTTACCAATTATTGTAGCCCCTGTAAGCTCTGATGGTGTGTTTAACTTTACTAAAGGTGTATTCCCAATAAGCTCTGTTATGTTACTTGCTATCTTCATAAATAATTTCCTTGGATATATTATATCACGGCAATTTAAAAAATAGATGCAAAATGTTGAAAAATTTAATGTTGAAAAATTATAAAAACTAATATTTTGATGGTGCGACTGGGGAGATTTGAACTCCCACACCGTTAGGCACGAGCCCCTCAAGCCCGCGTGTCTACCGTTCCACCACAGTCGCATTAAAATGAAGTAAAAAAAAAGCCTAGCTTCTAAAAGAAACTAGGCCAATGTAGTCATAGTTTTCGGTTTTCAAAAGAAAACATCGAAAACTTGTAATTAGCTAAAATTGTCAAGAAATTGACATTTTTTTAATGCGAATTACCCTAAATATGGGTTAGCGTAAAGTGCGATTAACGCAATTACTAGTGCATAGATAACTTGTGCTTCGATCATTGCAAGAGCGATGAACATTGTAGTCATAAGTTTAGCACCTAAACCTGGGTTACGTGCAGTACCAGCAATTGTTGCAGCAGCAGTGTGACCCATACCGATAGCTCCACCAAGAGCAGCAAGACCAAGACCAAGACCAGCAGCGATCATTGAGTAAGCTTTAAGAGTTTGGTTAGCAACGTCACCCTCATTTGCGAATGCAGCAGCAGAAAATGCTACTAAAAGAAAAAGAATTTTTTTCATAAATATCTCCAATAAATTATTACAATTACTTTCGGATAGCGTAACCCCATCGTTAAATGAAGCAACCTAAACATAAATGCCCAGATTTCCCTACTAGAAATTGATGGGCGATTATACATAAAAAGTGCTAAAAGGGAGTTTAATATTTAAAATGTTGTTTAAAAAGAAGATTCTACATGTAGAACTAATATCTACTATGTAGACCTTCTCACCGAAGGTGAAGCTTTAGTGTCTGAATATAATATGGACTTTGTTCATATTATATGAGTATTAATGGCAACGACCTAGAGAAATTTTATTGCCTTTGAACTCTAAAATCTCTACACTTATCTCTTCACCTTCACTTAGAACATCAGAAACTTTATCTACTCTTTGATCAGAGATCTTAGAGATATGTAAAAGTCCGTCTGTCCCATCCGGAAGCTCAATAAATGCACCAAAGTCAACTATCTTTTTAACTTTGCCAGGGTATTTGTCACCAACTTCATATTTGATTTTTGCGACCTTTGGAGTATTTACTATACCTTCGATATGCTCTCTGGCATCTGCAACACCTGTTTTACTTTTACCGGTAATTTTAACTTTTCCATCTTTTTTATCAATGTCTATCGCTACTTCAAATTTCTCAATCATCTCACGAATAGTTTTACCGGCTTGACCAATAATCTCACCTATGAAACTTGGGTCAATATGAAAAAAGTCAGTACTTGGAAGAACTCCATCATTAAATTCTATCTTTTGCTCAGCCTCTAACATAATATCAATAATATGACTTCTACCCTCTTTAGCTTGATAAAGTGCCTCTTTTAAAACATCTAAAGAGATTCCGCCAAGTTTAATATCCATCTGCATTGCAGTGATACCATCTTTTGAACCAGTTACTTTAAAGTCCATGTCACCATCGTGATCTTCAAGTCCCATAATATCTGAAAGAATAGCATAGTTATCACCTTCAGAAACCATACCCATAGCGATTCCGGCTACAGTATCTGAAGTATCAATATCAGCCGCACGAAGAGCCATATAACCGCCACAAACTGTTGCCATAGAAGATGAACCATTTGATTCTAATATCTCAGAAACCAAACGAACTGTTTGTCCATCTAAATCCATTATAGGTTCCAGTGCTCTTTTAGCTAGATTTCCATGACCCAACTCTCTTCTTTTTGTGCCCATGATTGGAGATGCTTCACCAACTGAGAAACCTGGGAAGTTGTAGTGAACCATAAAGTTCTCATTTTGAGTTCCAGAATCAGTTAATGATTCATACATCTGTGCATCTTTAGGTCCACCCATAGTAAGGACAACTAAAGCTTGAGTCTGTCCACGTGTAAACAGACATGAAGAGTGAGCAGCTGGAAGCACATTTGTACTGATTGATATAGGTCTAACCTCATTTAAAGCTCTGCCGTCAGCGCGAACTCTATCATTTAAAATTTGTGCACGAACCTGCTCTTTTTTAACTTTTTCTATTGCATCTTTAAGTTCTACTTCTTCCCAATGTTCTTGGGTTACAAGTATCCTTTTTCTAAGTTGTCTAAGTGCAGTTGAGCGTTCTGACTTTGCCATTTGATTCATAGCAGATTTAATATCGGACATATGATTGTCTCTCACAAAAGAAACCATCTCTTCATTCAGTACATGTGCTTTATATTCAATGGACAAAGTGTCTTTTTTGAATGCTCTAAAAGAATCTTCATACTTTGCATTACTCTCAAAAAGAACTTTCTCAGTTTGCTCAAAAATATTTATAAGTTCATCTTCACCTAATGCATTTGATATATGAGTTGTTATAACAGGAGCAGATAAAGTTGGATCCATTAGTGGATCAAGCACTAAAGAACTATCAACACTATTTGAACCAAGACTTCTCATCTCAATCATAAGAAGATCATCTTTCGTCCCAGACAAGTAAAGATCTAAAGTAGAGTTTTTAAGTTGTGATAGAGTTGGATTTAAAACTAACTCACCGTCAACTTTTGCAGCTCTTACAGCGGAAACTGAAGTATTGACATCTATGTCACTTACATATAGAGCGGCTGAAGCAGCATTTAGTGCTAGAACTTGTAAATCTGTTTCCTTATCAACACTAAATACCATAATAGTTATCTGTGTCGGATGTCCAAAACCTTTTGGGAATAGTGGACGAAGTGAACGGTCAACGATACGAGAAGTCAGAGTCTCAAAATCACTCGGTTTAGTTTCGCGCTTAAAAAATCCACCTGGAATTTTACCTGCTGCGTATGTTTTTTCAATATATTGAACTGTAAGTGGTAAAAAATTATCTTTAACTACTTCAGTTTCATCTATAACAATTGTAGCAAGTATAACTGTATCACCGCTTTTTACCCATGCCGCACCATTTGCTTGTTTTGCAACATCACCAAAATTATATTCTTCACTTCTGTTTTTCAACTCTACATTAACATCATATTTCATAATAAATCCTTTTTTTAATCCTCTAATAATTTCTCTATTCTCTCTTCATCTATCTTTTCAAAATCTTCATAGTACAGTGCTGTTTCAACATAATCATCTATATTATGAAGAAAAAATATATCATCCGCAAACGGTTCTAAAAGTTCCAGTACATCACTTGGTATAACTGGTACAGCAATATAAACTGCTTTTGGTTTCTGTGCCAAAATAGTTTTAAGTGCTGCCATAAACTTCAACCCAGTCTCACTTCCCTCATCTATTAACAAAACAATCTCATTGTACATAGATTGAAAAGGTCGTCCTTTTCTATATTGATATATATAACTTAGTATTTTCTCTTCATGTTTTCTGTGTGCTTCACCATAAATATAATCGTACTGAATATTGAAAGCGTGAACAAGTTTCTCATTTATAACCATCTCCTCACCTTCACACACTCTAGCAATCTCACACTCACTGTTATGTGGAGCCATCACTGCCTCTGAAAAAAGAATATCAACACTGTTTTTATATTTTAAACTTATGTGACGAGCAAGCTCTAAACCATTTTTTGAAACTGATATTAATTTCCAATTTTCATCTTTTAGTCTTTGCATAGGTATAACACTCTCAAGTTTCTCGGCAGCATCTTTACGATTTTTTAGAATATTTTTATATTTTTTCATAAAATCAATTTCCCTCTGAAGCATCAGGAAGTCTAAATGCAAAACCTGACATTCCACCATCTGAAGACATTATTGGCTTGAGTCTAATAGTAAAGTATAAATATCTATCTCTAATAGAGCTAGGTTGACCAAATTCATCAAGAAGAGGTCTATTATTCTCAACATATCTTATACCGAAATCCCAGCATCTTTTTTGATATAAAAATCCAACCTCAACATTTTTTCTGAGACTTCTTTCTAAATCATAATCATATTTAAAATTATACGAATAGTGTTTGTTATATTTATACTCTATACTTGAAGTCATATAACTTGTATGCTGTAAAGTAGTAGCAGTAGATGGAATAAAGCTATTTTTATACATGTGGGATATAGCAATATTAAAACTATCGCCAATATAGGAGATTCTATTGAAGTTTTTAGAAAAACCACTCTCATCGTAGTTATAAAACAGATTATTGTAATAATTTATACTATCTGTTATCTGATAATTTAACTCATTTTCCAGCTCTCCAGCTCCTCCGTTGATATCTTCATAAGAAAAGCTTTGCGCTAATCTATGGTAAACTAACTGCTTACCTAAATTATCATAAATATACTGAGAAAAATATAGCTGTAAATTTTCTTCTATGTCTGTAATATTATAAAACTCACAAATTGCTTTGGATTTATTAGTTGATATAGAACAGTAATCTTTTTGTTCTTCATAATAACCATCTCTTGTTTCAGTGCCACCCAATGTATAAAGTGCTCCAAAATCAACGACATGAGTCAATTCATCATAGGCACGAGTTTGTTGTGAAGATACAGATAAAGTATGATAATTTCTTGCAAAGTAGCCACTATCATACTCATCAGCTGTCGGTATTTTTTCCTCACCCTTAAAGCTAGTATGCTGAGCATAAATATTTGATTTATATGAAATATTCATATACTCGTCAAATAACGATGTTTGAAGTGTTATAGGGATATTGATATCTGTTTGGGTAGCACTTTTGCCAACACTTCTATAATAGTTATTACTTTTAACATCTAAACTGTATAATAGATGATCTTCAAAAAGTGTATCTAAATATCGATGATACTGAAGAGCTGGAAGATTTTGAAGAGTTTCCTCATTTGAATCGCGTGTTAAATCTTTATAGTGTTTAAAATATGCTCCAAAATAATTATTATCAGTATTATAAAAAAGGTTGATTCTTGAGTATAGCAGTGTCGCTGTAGCATTATTTGTCGTATTATTTGTTGATAAATTTATATAATCAACATCATTCATGTTATGTATATCAGCATATAAACCGGATTGACCTTCTAAGTCTGTACCAAGCCATTGGTTAATAACATCACTATTATTATAATTAAAATTAAATCCATAATGTTTCTTGTTGGCTAAAGAGTTTTCAATAAAATAACTGCTTTTTTCTTTAAAGTACCCGGCAGTGAGACTACCTTTTGAAACATCACTATCTACAAATCTAAATGTAGAATATAAACCATAACCACGATTAGTTCTTATCTGAGGTTTTAGCTCTAAATCCCACCAATTTTGCTCTGCTATAAATAAAGATTGCTCATAATAAAGCCCTTCATTCTCTGAATATCCAATCATTGGAGGTAAAACTCCGGTTCTTCTAGTCGTATCCAAAGAGTATCCAAAATAAGGAGTATAAAAAACTGGAATATCATATATATAAATTCTGGCATTATAAAGATTTAGCCACATCGTATCTGTATTGTAATCGGATGAGGCAAACTCCATTTTCCAAAGTGGGTCATTTGGATCACATCCACTCATAACACCTGACTCTATCTCTACTTCTGCATCTTTTGCAAAACTTTCTGAACCACTGAGCCAAACATTTGACTTTTGCTCTAGCATATAAAAAGGCTTAAATGTTCTCTCTTTTTTAGCTATGTTTAACTTTGCATAATTTCCGAGCAGTTTAATACTATCGCCTTTTGTAGCACGAATATTTCCAAAAAGTTCTAATTCACCACTATTTCTATCATAAAGTGCCTTCTGGGCACTCAAATGATAGTCTTGATAAATAACTACAACCTCTCCTCTAGCTTCTACAATATTATTTTTTGTATCCATGGATGTTGCATATACTTCAACTTTATCATCAGCATTTAAAAATGAACCTAATATTATGAGAAAAAGAAAAAACTTAAGCATTTATAACCAATGTTTTTGCACTTTTATCATGCCAAGTTTGTCGAGCTGGCTCCATTAAACCCCATATAAAACCAAGGTAAAAAAGTGTTTCACTCACTACTCTAACAATTGCCCGGTTAAGCGCAACAATTACATTTGGTGTTTGCATTGTTGCAATCTCTATTACTCTTATTTTCATTGCAATCTTACCTAATGTTGCACCATACTGCATAACAAAAAAAGCTTGATAAAAAATCTTCATTGCCATATACTCCAAGAAAAATGTGTTTGTAAGAATAATCATCTCTTCAACAGTTTTAGCCTCAAGGAATGAATCCCCTAAAGCCATTATAAGTAAAAAAGATAGCAACATTTCATCTATAAACATAGCCATTGCTCTTTTTTTTACCGGTGCTAAAGTCATCTCTTCACGATGAAGAATATTCTGAATCTCTTCGTCCACTTTTTACACTTCCTGTAGTGCTTGATAAGCAATATCTGTTCTTATCTTTTTACCTGCAAAATGAACTTGACCACATCTAAGATATGCTCTATTCCTTGCCTCTTTTATACTATCACCAATACCAACACAAACCAAAACTCTACCACCGTCAGCATAAAGCACATCATCTTGTTTGCTAACACCGGCATAAGAAATATGTGTATATTTCTCTATTGTCTCATGATGAACATCGTCTAAAATTATCTCAGCCGGTGTTGAGCTTCCATATGGATAATTTCCACTTGCCATTACAACACCAACTGCGAACTGCTTCGAGAACTCTACTTTTATTTCGCCTAATCTATTTGTTGCAGCTTTATAAAACATGTCACTTACGCTTGATGTCATTAATGGCATAAGTATCTCACATTCAGGGTCACCAAAACGAACATTAAACTCAAGCGTAATCGGTTCTCCGTTTACAACCATTATTCCAATAAAAAGTACACCTTCAAAAGGTGCTCCCTCTTTTTTCATTCCGTCTAATGTTGGGCGAATAACTCTATCTCTAACTTTTTGATAAAGCTCTTCATCAACCAAAGGTGTTGGAGCATAAGCACCCATACCACCTGTGTTTGGTCCCTCATCATTATTTAGAAGTCTTTTATGGTCTTGTGCAGCTGGAAGTAGTATATAATCATCTCCGTCACATACTGCAAACATAGAAAGTTCATAACCATCTAAGAACTCTTCAACTATCACTTTAAGTCCTGCGTCACCAAAACTTTTTCCACTTAGCATCTCACTAATTGCAACTTTAGCTTCATCGTGGTTTTGTGCAATAATTACACCCTTACCACCACAAAGACCATCGGCCTTAACAACAATTGGAGCTGTTAATGTATCTGTGAATTTAAAAGCATCCTCTATTGAAGATGTCTCAATATAACGGGCTGTTGGAATGT
>DAOVJL010000230.1 GCA_030673275.1 Sulfurimonas sp. | reverse complement strand
TTCATTGTAAGCTCTAAAGAACTTTCCACTTTTTTCACACTCATCATTTAAGAATTTTATTCTATAATGACCCATTGAGAAAAAATATCCCATCAAAATCACAACTAAAAATATTTTAGTATGCAACCAGCCACCTGTTGACATTATATTTACACCGCCATAGTGCGAAGTTGATAAAAATATCATAGCCACACCACTAATAACTGTTGCCCACATAGCAGGAACACCAATATATTTATAGATTTTCATCTCCATAATTTTTACAACTTTTACAAAACCCTCATTATCAATGTTTTCGGCATGATAAACAAAGAGTCTAGGCATATAAAAAAGTACGGCAAACCATGAAGTAAACGACAGTATATGAAACCAAATTATCCAGCCGTACATATATTAACTATCTAATGTTTCTAAATCTTTTACAGATCCATTTGAGTGGGAAACAACTCTATCATGCAGACGACGAAGTGCTTTTGTAGCTCTGTCAATCGCTATATCAATAGCAGCGTCTAAATTATCATCACTTTGAGAGATTATAACCGGTTGAGCGTGAGCAATATGAATATCAAACTCTATTGATACACCTTTTTTCTCAGCAGCAACATGCACATTAACCGACGTGATATCTAACGAATATTTTGTAAAACTTTCTATAGCAGACTCTATATGAGCTCTTGTATTTGAGTTAAGTGTTACATCTTTTGCGTGAACTTGTACATTCATAATAAATCCTTTTATCGAGTAATTTTTTACTCTGTTATACTTATATGATAGCAAAAAATAGTTAAAGAATGTATAATGTCAAAAAAATTAATAAATATTTTTAAGCAAGGGCGTGAAATGAGAGTTTTAACAGGTATTCAACCATCAGGTGACTTACATATAGGAAACTACTTTGGCTCAATAAAGCAGATGGTAGAGGCTCAAAAAACAAGTCAAACATTCGCATTTATTGCTAACTATCATGCAATGACAAGTGTAACTGATGGAGCAAAACTAAGTGAACTTACAATGCAATGTGCTACTGACTTTTTAGCACTTGGAATAGACCCTGATAAATCAACATTTTGGGTTCAATCTGATGTAAAAGAAGTTTTAGAGCTTTACTGGATTCTTTCATCATTTACACCTATGGGGCTTTTAGAGCGCGCCCATAGCTACAAAGATAAAACTGCTCGCGGAATTGCTTCAAACCACTCACTTTTTTCTTATCCTGTTTTAATGGCAGCAGATATTTTACTTTTTGGCTCGGAGATTGTTCCTGTTGGAAAAGATCAAATTCAACATGTAGAAATCGCTAGAGATATTGCAATAAAATTCAACAATCAATATGGCGATATTTTAACAATGCCGGAATTTCGTGTTCAAGAAGAGGTTCAAACAGTTCCTGGTATTGACGGACAAAAGATGTCCAAAAGCTATGGCAATATTGTTAACATATTTGGTGAAGAGAAAAAACAGCTAAAAACTATCAAAAAGATTGTTACCCAAAATGTGGCGATGGAAGAGCCAAAAGAGTATGAGAACTGTAACGTTTATAATATGGCAAAACTGTTTTTAGAAGGTGATAACCTTATAGAACTTCAAGAGAGATATAAACGTGGCGGTGAAGGTCATGGACACTTTAAAATATATCTTGGTGAAGTTATGTGGGAATATTTCAAAGAGTTTAGAGAAAAACGTGAATATTATGAGAAAAACCAAGATGAAGTTAGAGAAATTTTAAATCTTGGTGCAAATAAAGCAAGAGAGATTGCACTGTCAACCATTGAAAAAATAAGAAGTGCTACTGGAATAAAATACTAAATATTTATAGTTTGATAATTTAATCACTTTTTTAGTTAATATTTACTACCATACTTATAACTAATTTTAGGAGAGATATATGAATAACATAAAAAAAGTATTAGGGGTGATAGCTACCAGTATAATTCTATCTACATCTGCTTATGCAGCTGAGTCTGATGAGCTCAAAATCTTACCGGTATTCACAGATGATGATTGGTGTGCACAATTTGAAGTTGCCGCTGTGGTTGGAAGTAGCAATTTTGATAAAAACAGTCTTAGTACTGGAGCAAGTTATGGGGTAGAGCTAACATTTGGCTGTCCAATTTTTACTCTTCCGGGTAATAATGTACTGCGTCAACAACTAAGCATTAGTCGTTATGACAAAAATAATTTTGAAGTTACAATAATTGAGATGAACCCTTACTACTTTTTCGATCTTGACAGAGACTTGGTTCTTGGAGTTGGACCTGGTATAGCTGCTGTACATGGTGATCCAGAAAATGGAAATGACAAATGGTCTTTTGCTTTTCAAGTAGGTGGAGGTTTAAAATATTACATAGATGATTTTCTTGTTGGATTGGACCTTCGTTGGCAATGGACTGCTGAAAAAGATTTCGGTGCCGGCAAAGAAGATCTTGACAATATGCGTGTTTTACTAAAAGCCGGTTATAGATTCTAATACCGCATTATTAAATAGCTACAAACTTTTGGGAAGTAACTGCTTCCCAAACAATCAAACAACTACTTTTTTAAACATCCCTTTGCTTATCTAACCAAACCATCAAACCTTTTTGAGCGTGAAGTCTATTTTCTGCCTCATTAAAAACAATATCAGAGTGTTTTTCAAAAACATCTTCACTAACTTCTAGCCCTCTATATGCAGGAAGACAGTGTAAAAATTTAGCTCCACTTTGAGCCAATGACATCATCTTATCATCAACCATAAAACCGCTAAATATTTTAATGCGCTGCTCTTTCTCTTCCTCTTGTCCCATTGAGGTCCATGTATCAGTTGTAACAACTGTTGCGCCTTTAACTGCAATTTTCGGGTCATTAGTGGTAATGATAACTGCACCACTTACCTTTGCAATTTCAAGTGCTTCACTTAAAATATCTGCATCAACTTCATAACCTTTTGGAGT
>DAOVJL010000017.1 GCA_030673275.1 Sulfurimonas sp. | reverse complement strand
TTTCAAATTAGGTTGCAAAAATATACAGAAATGTGAATAGTTTTTTAAAAGTTTAATCATTCTTTTTTAAAACCTATTTAATGTATAGTAAATATTTAATTTTTTGCAACTAAAAAAACAACTAAAAATGCAACTAGATAAAAAGGTTGTAATTTTATGTTAAACTTTCGGGATGAGCGATAAAAAAGATGAGTTAATAACAGCATCAGAACTAGCTAGAAGACTGGGAATAACTCCACAATACATAAATAGTAGAAGATTAAAGTTTAAAGATGCCAAATGTATGTTTGGAAAGAAGTTTTACTATCAAAAATCATGCCACTTTCTAGGCAAAGACCCAATTGATCCACATAAAAGCAGACAATCAGAACTTCAAACAGATATAAAGATTAAAAAAAAGACATCCACAAGAAAAGAAACTCCAAAAAGCGATGAGAACTGGACTATCATAACAGGTAAAGAGAATATACAAAAAGAGATTGATAATTTAAAGCCAAAAGATGAAGATGAAAATCAAGATGTAGAAAGTGAAGCAAATGAATTATTAGAACAAATATTAGAATCTGTAAAAGGTGGGAACAGCACACAAAACAGATTGAAGCTTGATATCCTAAGACAAAAAGCTGGAGTATTGAGAGAATATTTCACTGCAAAAAATGAAGAGATTAAGAACCGTAAATTAGAAGATAATCTTTTTGAGCGTGATGAGGTAGTAAAGATATTATCATTCGCTATGAGTATGATTAGAAACTCTTTGATAAATTTGCCAAATAACTACGCTGTGAGCTTAGAGGGTCTAGAACAAAAACAGATAAAAGATTTTGTAACGGATGATATCAATAAGATACTTGAAGATTTACAGAATATAGGAAAACAATTTGATTAAAGGGATGATATGAAAGATAACGAAAGAATATATTTGATAAGAGAGATTATATCATGGATCATGTTTATAATAGGAAGTGCATTAATAATAGCTAATACAAGTTGGCAGGTTTCATGGGGAATATTCTTATTTGTGATTTCTGCAAAAATAGATATTATGACAAGAGTTGAAAAATTATTTAATAAAGAAGAGTAATGGATAAAAAAATATTTAATCCAATGAAAAGAAAGCATGAGATAGTTCGATATGGAAAACGATATGGGTATTGGTGGAAGAAGCACAGAGAGATATATAGAAATATAAAAGATTTTAGTCCAGCCATAAATTATACATGGGATATGCCATTTGAATTAGACGAGCCAATGAGCTATAAGCATATGGATAGATGGATGAAAACAGAAAAGTATAAAAACATGAATAAAGTTTTGTGTGAATAATAATGGCTATAAAACCAAAAACACCAACTACTTCATCAATAAAACTAACAGCAACAAGACGAGACATTCTTGGAGATATGCGTCTCCGTGAAATATTAAGAGATTTTAAGAGTGTTTCACTAAGGGGTATGAAGTCATTTAAAGCCCTATTTATTGGGGGTTAGACTTTGAGCAAAAATCTAACAAAAAAACAGCAATCAGTAGTAAGTGAAATATTTGAAAAGCTAAAACCTAAACCAAAAACAAACGCTTTAGAGTTTGCGAAAAAATACGGTTTTTTAAGTCCAGAGAGTTCAGCTATTACAGGTCGCTTTGTTCCATTCGCATATCAAGAAGAACCTCTTAAAGCTATGAGTGATGATGATATAGAACTTATAGTGTGGATGAAGTCTACTCGTGTAGGATATACGAAGCTAGTCAACTTTAAAGTAGCGTATAATATAGCTGAAGACCCAGCTACAATACTCGTATTTCAACCAAACGATGGTAAAGCGAATGATTGGTCAAAAGATGAATTAAAACCGCTCATAAGAGACATGCCGATAGTTGGTGAAAAGATTATA
Organism: Sulfurimonas sp.; assembly: GCA_030673275.1. Classification (GTDB taxonomy): domain Bacteria; phylum Campylobacterota; class Campylobacteria; order Campylobacterales; family Sulfurimonadaceae; genus Sulfurimonas. The sequence goes on along the minus strand of DAOVJL010000017.1, from coordinate 8,989 downwards.
AAGACTAGGGAAGATGATACTCTAAATAAAAAAGCTTTTTTCGGTGGATATATTTCTTCTCGTGGTGGTAAAGCGGTTTCAAACTATGCAAGTGCTACCGCTCGTGATGTTATATTTGACGAATACGACAGATTCCCAGATGATGTAGATAATGAGGGAGACCCATATACTTTAGGTGTAAAGAGGATTGAGAGTTATTGGAACGGTAAAGTAATTATAGGCTCAACCCCTCGTATAAAGTACCATTCAAAAACAGAAGATAAATTTAACGAAACTGATAAGAGATACAGATATCTTCCATGCCCTCATTGTAACTACTTACAGATACTACAATTTCCAAATCTAATCATTCCCCAAGAATATAGAGATGGGGTAAAGCATTGGTATGTCGACAAAGCAAGATTTAAATGCATAAAATGTGAAGAACTTATCGAACACAAAAATAAAAGAAAAATGGATAACAAGGGCAGATGGCTTCAAACTAAAGAGTTTTATTGTTGTGATGAATGGCAAAAACCTAAAGACAATCGAAACTGGTATTACAATGAAGACGATAAAGATGATGATAAAAACGGTGAAGCACTATGTAAGCATTGTGATTTAACAGCGGAATATAATCGAAGTGGCAGAAAAAAAAGAGGTTATCATATATGGGCTGGTTACTCTTTTCAGCCGAACACTACATGGATTAAGATAGCTGAGGCTTTTGTTAATGCACTTGGAAGCGTTGAGAAAATGAAGTCATTTAAAAATACTTGGCTTGGCGAAACTTTTGAAGAGAAAACGGTTAAACTAGAATCTAATAAGCTAATGGAAAATATAGAGTTTTATGATAGCGTTCCAGATAGTGCAAAAATAGTTCTAATGACTATTGATACTCAAGATGATAGATTAGAGTATTTAATAACAGCTTGGAGTGATGGAGAAACTAGCCACAATATAAAAGCTGGTAAAATTATGGGCGACCCCATAAATCAATTCGTATGGGATAATCTTTTAGCGGTTCACGATACAGCACTTCATACAGAGAGTGGCAAAGAAGTTAAAATATATAAATCTTTTATAGATATGGCTGGTCACCGTACCGACCATGTGAAGAAGTTTGTGAAGAAAAATAGTAGTAAGTTCATAATGCTAAAAGGAGATTCTAGAGAGCAAAAAGAGAATGATGCGAGACCTATATCAATGATTAAAAAATCAACTGTAGATGATTCACTTATTATGTGGGTTGCGACATCTAAAGCTAAAGATATGGTTTTTGAAAGATTGTTATTTGGAAAAAATGAAGATGGATTTATTCATCATAATAGCTCTTTTGATGATGAGTGGTTCGCTCAATTAACTGGAGAAAAGAAAATATTTAAAAAGAATAAAAGAGGTTTTATAGAGCAGACTTATGTGAAGACTAGAGACCGTAATGAGGCTTTGGATTTATGTGTTTATCAATTGGCAGCAGTACGATTAATACAAGCTCAGATATCTGGATTTGATTTATCTATAAAAGAGTGATATAATGCAAGTCTACATAGTATTAAAACACTATACCCTCATTTACGGAATCACATTTTTTATTTAAAAGGTCTAAAATGGGCATTAAACCACCAATAGTACATACTGCATCGGCTATACATGAAAAAACACCAAAATATATTTTTGAAAAATATGAAGATGTTATAGTGAGCTCATTTTTACTGGGTAGAGCAAGTAATATTTTAGCAATATTAGAGAATGAATTAAATGATGGGAATTGCTTTAAAGTAACAGAATCAACAGAGGATAAATTAAACTATTATTTTGAAAAGTTTAAAGACGAAATACAAGATAGAATTTCAAGGATGAAGTTAAGCTTTAAAAAATAATTTTGACTTTAAATAAAAATAAGATATAATACACACAACAGAGGATTAAAACACTCCAAACTTTTAGTGACGGAATTACCTACATGGCTAAAACAGCATTAGAATTATTAGCAGAACGCAACGGAGATGATAGATCATCACTTGAACTTGCACTAGATAATTTTGAAGTATGGAATAAAGCAAGTCAAGCCCTCGCACAAAACAAAGACTATGAGATTTCAAATGGTCAAAACTCAAAAAGAAAACTATCAAGAGCCGATGCAGATGAAGTAAAAATGATGCTTGATTACTGGGAAAATGAAATAGCAAAAATTCAAGGTGTTTCAATTACCGCTCCAAAACTAAGAACAATCTTCACAGCCGGTATCCCATCATGAAACTAAATCTATTGGATAAGATAAAATCTTATGTAAGTCCACAAGCAGCTTATGAGATAGCAAAATTCAGAAGTGCATCCGCTTTATATGGCGGTGGCTTATACGATGGTGCAACTCAATCTCCTCATTATAATATTCAAACATTTGATACAACAGAAGATGAAGATATATATGATTTGCAAACATTGAGAGCAACTTCAAGAGAAAAATATAAAAATAATGGATTCTATAGGGGTGTTATCCAGTGTGCAACCGACCACGTTATAGGAAGTGGAATAAGAGCTAAAAGCACGATTAAAAGAAAACTCATCCCGAACTTAACAGAAGATAGAGCCAAAGAGATAGAAGCTATTTTAGATGACTATTTCAACTCATGGGCTAAGTCTACAATATGTGATATCACCGCAAAAGATAATTTTTTCTCACTTCAAAGATTAGCATATAAAGTATATAAAAAAGATGGCGATAGTTTTGCATCTTTACCATTAACGAAAGTTGGAAGTTCAAAAGTAATTCAAGTGAATCTAATCGGTGCTGAAAATATTGAATCAAATAAACTTGGATTCACTGAAGGTATAAAATTATCAGATAATAAAATGCCTCTATCTTATTCAATAAAACAATCAAATAACACATACAAAGAGATTAGAGCGTTTTCTAAGGGCAAAAGAAATATACTTCATGTATTTGAGCGTGAAAGAGCTAAATCGGTAAGAGGTATCCCATTCTTAACTCCAGTGATGAGAGATATTGATGCGATAGACCAATTTATGAAATATGAATTAAATGCAGCTAAATTAGCAGCTATATTTTTTGGTTCAATTGAAACACAAAGTAAATCAGATGTATTCGGAAATGATACTAATTTATTAACTGGAGAACAAACTCAGACCACTTCAAATACTGTTAAAGAAAATACAATCACTCAGTTAGCACCAAATGACAAATTAAATATTCACAATCAAGGTCGTGATAATCCAAACTTTGATAAATACATACAAACAAATCTAAGAAAAGTGTCAACTGAAACTAGAATACCACTTGAAATAATTTTAACTCAATTTGTATCTAGCTATTCAGCTAGTCGTGCAGCTATGTTGCAAATGTCAAAGTTTATTAACCCAGAAAGAATGACATTTAACAACTCATTTAATAAACCAATTCGTGAACAGGTAATCGTATGGGGTATTTTACAAGGCGATATTATAATTCCAGACTTCTTTGAGCATAAAACAGCTTATTTAGAAGCTATGTGGATTGGGGATGCAATGGGTTCAGTTGATCCTACAAAAGATATAAAAGCTAAAGTTCTAGCTATAGATAACAATCTATGTACTAGAGAATTAGCAACATCTGATTTAGGTTTCGGAGACTTTGAAACAAACGCAGATATATTGCAAAAAGAAAAAGAGTTACTGTTAGAAAAAAAATTAATAATAGAGGAGACCGAAGATAATGGAGAAGTTTAAAGCAAGTGATATGATTGGAAGCATGAGGTTCATGGTTGATGGTGTAGATTTAGATAAAAAAAGAATCCCGGTTATATTATCAGATGAAAGTGAAGTTGTCAGATATAGTTGGAGTGATGGAAAGTATTTCTTAACTCTAAAGCATGGAGAAGAGAATGTAGATTTAGCTCGTAAAGATATTTTATCTCTATTTGTGAACCATAACACTTATGAGCTTCCTATTGGAAAATTTGAAGATGTGAGAATTGAAGATAATAAGCTCAAAGCGTGGGCGGTTTTCGATAGTGACGATGTAGACTCGATGAAAATTTTCAATAAACTTGCAAAAGGTTTTTTGCAATCGTTTAGTGTTGGTATCAATGTAATTACTAAAGAGTTAGTAAAAGAAGATGATGGAGTAAAATATTACGACGTTACAAAGTGGTCAATAGATGAGGCTAGTGTAGTTGGTATCCCAGCTATTCCAACTGCAAAAGTAGGATTAAATGAAGATGACAACAGCGGAGATAACCGACACCAAGCTTTGGCGAAAAATCAAAATTTAACAGAAGGTAGTGTAATGACAGAAAATGAATTACAAGCTTTAAGAGATGAACATGCCGAAGCTTTAATAGGTGCAACGGCAACTGCTCAAACATTAGAGCGTGACAGAGTGAGTGGGATTTTAGCACTTAATGGCGAAGAGTCAGTTAAGCTAAAAGCAATCGGAGATGGTTTATCAATTGGAGATACTGCAATTGCTCTAAATGCAAGTGTATCAACTAAACTTGAAAAACAGAAAACTGATTTTGAAGATGCAGCTCGAGAGTTGGCAGAACAAAATGAGAGTGAAACTACTGATGAGAATTTATCAGCAGAGCAAAAACTTGAAAATGAAGCTGAAAAAGCTTTAGATGAACACTTTAATGGAGGTTCAAAATAATGGGTAAAGTAACAATTAGTCCAGATAATCTTGTAGTAGAGATTGAAGAGACAGAGGGTATCACGCTTTTAACTGGTACTACATATACTCAAGGTATGGTAGTGACACTTCAAAATACTGGTAAATATTCACAAGGGATTGTAATTAATCCAGAAGATACACCAGCGGGTACTGAATTACCATTTAGTGAGCAAAAAGTTTATATTCTTTCCGCGGATGTTGATGCAACTGGCGGAGATGCTGAGGGTGTAGGATATACAGGTAAGTTTAATTCAAACAAAATAACATTTGGTGGTGCACAAACAGAATCACAAGTGGCTGGTACACTTCAAGCTAAAAACATAATTTTAAATGACTGGAGACAATAATGGATATCGAATTTTTAGATTTAACTAGACGTATGGGGCAGTCTTTTGTAAAAACAGCTCCAAAACCAAGAATGTTTATGCAGTTCTTTGGAAACTCAGAAACACAAGATACTGAAATCATTGAAATTGATAAGCAATTTAAAGGTATTCGTATTGCTGGTTTTGTTAATCCAGATGCAGTTGCAGATGGTACAGAAAAGCTAAGCTTTGACGAGCATACTTTCAAACTTCCAACACTTCAAGATTTAATGACTTTAACTTCTAAAGAGTTAAAAAAACGTCTTCGTGGTCAAAGTGTTTATACACAAGAGACTTTTGCAGCTAAAGCAGCCGTGATGATTGCAGAGATTCAGCAAGAGCAACGTGAGATGGTTGAAAATGCAATGGAGCTTATGTCTATTGATGCTTGTTTTAATGGTCAATTAACTATCGTTGGTAAAGGAGAGAACCGTATTGTTGATTTCGATAGAAATGCAGCTAATACAATTGATTTAACAGGTGGTAGCTATTGGGATGAGGCTGGGGGAACTCCAGAGTCAGATATTCCAGACTTTATTGAACTGATTGGTGCAGATGGTTCAAATGCTACTCATATTATAGGTCGTGTTGCGACTATAAGTGCAACAGTTAAAAAACTTACAGCAAATGATCCAGAGAGTTTCGATGGCCGTCATGTTGATAGAGCTATGCTTACTTTTGAATCGTTTGCAGATGTAAATGGTGCTATTTATTACGGTGTGTATAAAGGTGTTGAGCTATGGGGATATGATGGTAACTATGTAGATGCAGATGGCGATGCACAAAAAGCAGTACCAGCCAAAAAAATAGCTGTTCTTTCAGCGGTTAATGGTAATGTAGATATCGCTGGTTATGCAGGAGATATGGATATTGATTATCCATCACTAGAGGGTAACACTAAAGCAGTTATCGACCCTAGAAATGCAATATCAAAAGTTTCAAAAGCGAAAAAAGTTCTTGAAGTTGAGATTATTCAAACTCGTGCCCCAATGCTAATTGATGCTAACTCAACATTAGTTGCTTTAGTTTTAGTGTAAGGGATAAATAATGCCAAAAATTAAACTTAATACAACAGTCAAAATTAAGGGCAAGGGATTCGTCCTTGCTGGTGTTGAATTTGATGCAACAGAAAAACAAATAAAAGACTATGAAGAAAAAGGTCTTTTAGGTGAAGTTAAAAAAAGCGGTATGCCATCAAATGAAAAAGAGATTAAAGAGTTAGTAGCGAAAGTGAAAGAGCTTGAATCTAAGATTAAAGATGGCGGATGCAGTGAACTTGAAACTGAAATCACAACTTTAAAGAGTGAGATTGAAACAAAAGATACTGAAATCACAACTTTAAAGAGTGAGATTGAAACATTAAAAGCATCTAGTGTTGATTTACTTGGTGCAAAAGTGACAAAGAAGAAATAAATGATACCTAGTTTTAATGATACTTTAGATTCAGACCACTTGAATATGTTAAGCTCAAATGAGTTTGGCACGATTTGTTTAAATACAAGAACAACTGAGACTTTTGATATCGTTAAAACAGATGCTTTTATTCGGGTGTCGGATGATGGTTTTCCTATCACAGAAGATGCACCGATGTTTAATACTTCTTTGAAAATGGTTAATGATGCTGGTGCAATTATCGCAACAGATATAAAACAAGATGATGTTTTAACTATAGAGAGTAAAAACTTTATAGTTAGAGGTGTTCGTAAAGATGGAATAGGTGGCATTGACATCTATTTAAAGGATTAAATTTTGTATAAAAAAACAGCGATAAGACAATATTTTACTGAGCTTTTAAAAGCGGGTGTATTAAGTGTTTCTAGTCGTGTTTATAGTGGCAGAATCAATCCTAAGAATGATGAAAGTTATCCTTATTTAACTGTATTCACAAAAGATGAAGATATCGTGGACTTATTTACGAGCCACACTTCAAGAGAGTTGAGTTTACATATTGGAATTGTTGTAAAAAATAATGATATAGGTAATTTAGATTTCTATGAAGTTGTTGAAAGCATCATGTATGATGTTGAATCTGTAATGGGAAAAGTCATTACTGTTCAAGCGAAAGAGCCTAACGATAACTTTGCTTTATTTGAAGATATTGTTATGGTTGGTTCAACAACAGACCATGATAATTCAAGTAGTAGCGATATAGGTTCAGCAATGATTACCTATAAAATAAGTTACGATTATGAACTGCCAATACTTCCGCTTGTATTAGAAGATTTCGATTGGGAAGGAAGTATAGAACATATACAAATTATAAACGAGGGGATACCTATAAATGATTAGAGTAATACCTAAAGAGGGTTTAAAGGTTATTAATCCAGACACTATGAAAAGAGTGCCAAAAGAGGGTATTGTTATTCCAAAAATGAACACGTACTGGAATAGACGATTAAAAGATAAAGATATAACTATTAAAGATTTAAAAAAGTCTAAAAAAGATGTATCTAAAAAGCAGGAGAATAAATAATGGCTATTGATTTTAATGAAATTTTTAATCTTAACATCCCATTTGTTCAAGCTGAGTTAGTAAAAGCAGTTAGCACAACTGGAACAATTAAACAAGAGTTCACAGCTCTTGTTTTTGGTCAAAAAACGGCAGCGGGTACAGCTGAGTCAGAAACAGTATTAGATATTTTCAGTCATGCAGAAGCTCAAGCTAAATTTGGAGAAACTTCAATGTTAGCAGCTGCAATTGGAAGATACTATGATATCAACAAGAGTGTAAAGCTAAAAGTTATCGCATTAGATGATGATGCAGGCGGTACACAGGCAACTGCAACTTTAACACTTGCTGGAACTGCATCAAGTGCAGGGACATTAGCATTTTATGTAAATGGCAAAGCTTATAAAATTGCGGTAGCAATTGGAGATACCCATTTAGATTTAGTAACAGCAATGGTTTCAAAAATTGCAGAGTCAGACGATAACCAATTCACAGCAGTAGATAGCGGTTTAGGTGTGATTACTTTAACAGCGGTTCATAAAGGTACTTATGGAAATACTCTTAAAGCTAGAATGAACTACAACAATGATGATTTTACACCTACTGGAGTAACTGCAACGGTAGTTGATTTTGTAACATTAGCAACAGGTGCAGGAGATCCAGATTTAGAGACAACAGGTGTTATCGCAATACTTGAAAACAATCAGTTTAATCAAATAGCTCAACCTTATACAGACAATGCAAATTTAGTTTTAATTGATGTAGCATTAACTGATAATTTCAAAGCTACTGAGATGCTTGATAGTTTTTGTCTAGTTGGTTCTGATGATACAGTTACAAACCTAACTACTAAATCAGACACTATTAATAGCTCATTTATTACGATACTTGATAATAATTCAGTTTTTGCGACTGGGTTTGAACAAGCTGCGGGAATGATTGGTTTAGTTGGGGATATCGCTCAAAGTTCTCCGGGTAGTGGATATCTAAATAAGATACTATCTGGATTTTTACCACTTGAAGAGAGAATCAGAACTGAGCGTAATGTTTTAGCAGGTGGCGGTATTGCAACTGTGAGAACTCAAGGTTCACAAGTGATTATAGATAGAACAGTTACAACACTTCAAAAAGATGCTCAGGCTATTGCGATTGATGTTGATGATACTGATTTAAGAGTGTTCTTAACTATCTCTTATGTGAGATATACGTTTGTTGTTCGTATGAGTCAATATCAAAACTTTAAAGTTGGCAATGATACTGATAAGTTCGGTGCTGGTGTTAGAGTAATGACACCAAATCTATATAAACAAAATCTTATTTTAAATTATCAGCAACTTGTATCAGATGCAGTTTGTGAAAATTTACAAGGTTTTGAAGATAGTGTTATCGTTGAAAAAGTTGGAAATCGTATTGATTCAACTATGCAAATTGATGTAATTAATGTTCTATTACAACAAGCTATGCAAATTAAATGGGAGGTGTAAAAGATGGCAACAGTTGGAATTAAAAGACTTACAGTAAATAATG
>DAOVJL010000022.1 GCA_030673275.1 Sulfurimonas sp. | reverse complement strand
TAACTCAGGATTTTCATTATCACAACGAACTTTTTTACTTATTCTAGTTCCTGTTGCAACCATAGTTGCATCATATTCCTCTTCGAATCTTCTCATATCATCAGGTTTAACTTTAAAATTTACTATAAAATTAACACCCATGTCTCTAACACACTCGATATCTTGGTTGTATTTATCAATTGGCATTCTATACTCGGGTACACCAACTGCAACCTCACCGCCAAGAACCGGAAGCTCTTCATAAACATCAACTTCAACACCATCAGCAGCAAGATAATAAGCAGCAGTTAAACCAGCAGGACCAGCACCGATAATTGCAACTTTTTTTCCATTAGATTGTTTTTTCTCTATTGGGTGAAAAAAGTCATATCCATGATCTGTTTCATAATCAGCACCAAGTCTCTTAAGTGACATAATTGATACAGCTTCATCTAAATTACCGCGACGACAAGCATCTTCACATGGATGTGGACAAACACGACCACAAACATGAGCTAGAGGCATAGTCTGGCGAGTCGCTTTAAGTGAATCGTCCATTCTTAAATCTCTAACACCCTCTATATAACCGGGAATATCAACATCAGCTGGACAAGCATCAGAACATGGAGATGTAATTTTTGCAATATAACCAATTTCATCATCATAATGCTTTGATTTTTTTTGCTCATTAATACATTCCATAAATGTATCTTCAAAGTGCGTCATCAAATCTAAAATAGGATTTGGAACTGTCTTACCAATCTCACACTTTGAAGTAACTTGCATACTTGAACCAATCTCTTTTAAGTGATCCATGTCAGCTTTACTTCCCTCGCCACGAGCAATTTTATCTAATTGATCATATAAGATTTGTCCACCCCATCTACCAGGTGCACATCTTCCACATGCTTCAGAATACTCTTGATACTGTGCAGCATACTCCATAGCTAAACGAATCACATCTACATCTTTATCAAACAGTGCCACACCATCCCAGCCAATAAAGGCTTTTGAATCACGGTGGTCATCATATTGTGCCGGTAGATTATAAGCTGATTCTTCCCACTCTTCTTCTGGTTTACTGATATTATTTATCAGCTCACCATTCCAAGTAGAAAAATATACTTTACTCAAATTGCGTTCCTATTTTTTTGCCACGATAGTCCAGTCGACTTCGTTAAATTTTAAAGAGTTTAGTAACTCATAACCACACTCTTTTACAACATCTGCTGATCTTTGAATTGGAGTAAAATCTCCGATTTCAAATAAAAAGATTGCTACTTCACCAGCTTTGTGAGCTGCTAAAATCTCTTTCATTCTAGGTTCAAAATTATCTTTTAATTTTCTTAAATCATATCTTTTCATTATCTATCAACCTCACCAAATACAATATTTGTAGTACCAATAATAGAAACAACATCCGGAATATAGTGACCAGGTAAAAGATCAGTTAAAATTCCTGTGTGCCAGAAAGACGGAGCACGAAGCTTTAGTCTGTATGGGTATGGCCCACCTTGAGAGTTAATAAAGAAACCAAGTTCACCTTTTGGTGATTCAGTAGCTACATATACTTCTCCAACAGGTGGTCTCATACCTTGAGTTACAAGAACAAAGTGTTGCATCAAAGAGTAGTTTTGAGTCATAATATCCAGCTTTGGAGCTGAAACATATTTAGGCGCATGAGCCATTAACTCAGTTTGTCCATCTTTAACACACTTTTGATACATAGTAATTGTTTGATAAAGAATCTTTGCAGATTCTCTCATCTCTTCCATATATACACGGTATCTTGCAAAGTTGTCACCCTTGTCAGACCAAGGCACATTAAACTCTACTTCATCATAAAGCTCATACGGCTCTTCTTTACGAATATCCCAAGCAACACCTGAAGCTCTAAGCATAGGACCTGTACAACCCCAAGATAGTGCCATCTCTTTAGAAATAGTACCAACCTCTTCCATTCTCATTAACCAAATACGGTTAGTGTCAAGAAGATCTTCATAATCTTTAATATTTTGAGGCAGTTTATCTAAAAAGTCTTTTAGTTGAGCAATAAAACTATCTTGAATATCTAGTGGAACACCACCAATACGAATAGCGGAATGTGTAAGTCTAGCTCCACAATAACCCTCGATAATATCCATTAGATATTCTCTTTCACGGAATGCGAAAAGGAAAACTGTCATAGCTCCAATATCAAGCGCAGTAGTAGCTAACCAGAAAAGATGAGACATAAGACGGTTAATCTCTAAAAGCATCATACGGATTACTTGAGCACGACGAGGAACTTCTAAACCTACAAGTTTCTCAACTGCCAATGCAAATCCATAATTGTTTGAAGATGAAGCAATATAATCCATACGGTCAGTTGTCGGCATGAACTCATTATAAATCATGTTTTCAGCCATCTTCTCCATACCACGATGAAGATACCCAACATCTGGATGAGCTTTTACTATCATCTCTTGTTGAAGATGAAGCATTAAACGAAGTTGTCCGTGAGCTGAAGGATGCTGAGGACCAAAGTTTAAAATCATCTCATTGTCTTCTCTATCAAAAGTGATATTTTCAAAAAATGGGTTTAATCTATTTTTTACTTGTGCCATATTTTTACCACCTTATCTTTGTGGGTCGTCAATAACGACCGAATCTTTTTTATCGAACTTTTTAATCAAGAAAACACCACCATCTTCTTGATAATTTTGCTCATTTTTAGGCTCATTACCAGTGATTTTTGTTCCCTTAGGTACTTCATGTCCTAAACGAGCAAAACGCTCAGAATCGTAACGGTCAACTTTTGCAGTATCACGAAGTTCAGGTCCTATAACATCTCTAGCTTCTTTTCCGAAAATCTTATCTACTTCATACCAAGCAGCGAACTCATCACCTTGAAGCGGGTAAGTCTTAAGAAGTGGAAAACCTTGCCAGTCATAAGGCATAAGAATTCTTTTCATAAATGGATGACCGTTTGCTTCGATACCAAACATGTCAAACATCTCACGCTCAGACCAATCAGCAGAACGAAAAAGTTTTTCTACAGAGTTTACAGAAGCTCCATTTTCAATAAACATTTTTACACGAATACGCTTACGCTTATTCATACTTAACATTTGATAGAAAATTTCAAACCCGCCTCTCTGGGCTAAAAAGTCAATAGCACTTAATTCTGAGAGTTGAGTGTATTCAAGCTCATCTCTCATAAGTTCTAATACTTTGTAGTTATCTTCCGGTTTAATGAAAACAACCATCTGCTCAACTTGGATATAAGCATCAAGAACTTCAAATTTAGCTTTTATAGCTTCCAAATCTGCATTGAAAACTTCATCACTCTCAACTGGGCTTTTTGGTACTTGCGGAGAAACATAATATCTATCAGTATAGTATGCACGTTTTTGTACATCATCTTTAGGTGTATATGCTCTCATTACATTAACCTTTTTGCTTTTTGCGCACGAGATGCGTGATTAGCACGGATTTTTTTCTGTAGTAACATCACACCATACTGAAGTGTCTCAGGACGAGGTGCACAACCAGGAAGGTACAAGTCAACAGGAATAATTCTATCAACACCTTGTACAGTTGCATAAGTGTTGAACATACCACCGGTATTTGCACATGAACCCATTGATATAACCCATCTAGGCTCTGTCATCTGGTCATATAGTCTTTTAATGAACTCTGCGTGCTTCTTTGTAAGTGTTCCGGCAACAATCATAACATCTGCTTGACGAGGAGATGCTCTAAAGATTGTTCCAAAACGGTCAAAGTCATATCTTGAAGCACCAGATGCCATCATCTCAATACCACAACAAGCTAGACCATAAGTAAGTGCCCAAATTGAGTTTGAACGACCCCAGTTTACGATTTTATCTATACTTGTAAGTGCTACAGGTAAGCCACCGTCTTGTGTATAATTTACTTTATGTTGTGCCATTCAAGCGCTCCTTTTTTCCATGCATATACGAAACCAATTGTTAATAGTAAGATAAACATTAACATCTCAGCAAAACCAAACCAACCGAGTAGCTTAAAGTCTACTGCCCACGGGAACATAAAAATTATCTCTACATCAAATAGTAAAAAAAGCAATGCAAATAGATAAAACTGCGGCGAAATTCTATTTGGTTGTCTAGTAATCTCAGGTCCACACTCATAAACTGATAGTTTAATTTTTTCACTATCTTTAGCTGCTAATGCACGACTCGCTAAACGAGCTATTATAGTTGTTGCAGTAAATGCACCAAACGTTACAACAAAAAGTACAAATACACCAAAATACGGATTTGCAGTACTAATATGTTCCATATAACCTACCTTTAAATAATTATTGTTTTATAACACTTAAAAACATCAGCTGTTAAGCTGAAATGTTTTTAAATATTTATACAAAAAACAGTTAGTTGGATTTTAGCAAAAAGAGTATTAAATTAAAGAATATGATGAAAATTGAGAACATTGTTGTTACAAAATACTACACAGCTTTTCTTAATATTCTAAGAAGTGTGTAGTATGGTAATAAATTATATAAAAATATTACTTATTTAAAAAACCCATAGACTTTTCACTATCAAAGTTTGCATCTTTTTCTTTTTTGATTTCTAGTTCAAAATCTTCTATTTTAAATAATGGTTTTTCTCTTACAGCAACACGATATGCTGTATTTTTTATGATTAAATTAATCTGTCCGCCTGTTAAAGTGTAATCACAAAGCGCATTGACATCAAATTTTTTCTCATATGGTGCATCAACAGGAAGCATTTTTTTCCATAGTTCAAGTCTCTGCTCTTTATTTGGTTTTTTGAACTCAATTTTATAATTAAATCTTCTTGAAAATGCTTTATCTATGTTTTCCAGCAAGTTTGTTGTAGCTATCAACATACCTTTAAAGTTCTCAATCTGTTCTAAAAAAATATTTTGCATCTGATTATGCATCTGATCTGCACCGGAAGTCACACCACTTGAACGAGCACCTAAAAACTGGTCTGCTTCATTTAAGAGTAAAATAGGTTCTGTCTTTGTTTTTTCACAAAGATCATAAAATGTATCAAAAATTTTACGAACATTTTTTTCACTCTCTCCAACATACATGGATAGAATTTTTGAACAGTCAAAAGCAAGAACCTGTCTTTTTAGTGATTTTGCAAGAGAATAAGCTGTCATTGTTTTACCGGTACCGGCATGCCCATAAAAAATAATCCTAGCGTCTATACCACTTTTTTTATCTTTAACGCCCCACTCTACCAATCTGCCGACAACCTCTTTATCTACTTGTCTCATAAGATTGCCAAGTGTCTCTTGCGTCTCATTTGCCAACACTACATCTTCGAGTGAACTTTCAGGTTCAATCAGTTCAAAAATATCTTGTTCATCTATAAGTGCGTTTAGTTTTAGACGACGAACCTTTTTATTTTTTTGTGGATGGATTATACTCTGAAGAATATCATCCACTATAAAAAATGCACGAGAAATCCCGCCAAACGGATTTAACATCTCTTCATAATCAATAATTCCTTCATTAAGAAGGTTTGAGCCATCTTCTAAAAGTGAGCGATTTTTAATACGGTCATACTCATCTAATGATATTAACTCTATTAGATTATTCATCTCTCGAAGAGATGCGTCTGTAGAGCTATACTCTTCACGAAGCAGAGCTAAAAAGATAATCTGCTCTTTTGGATCCATCTTCTTTTGTTTAAAAAACTTATCTAAAACGAGTTTTTCTGATGTTTGCTCTACTCTCTCTTGTATTCGTTGCTCTAAAAGTTGCAGTTTATGCTGAGTTCTGTCAATACCAAGTGAGTGCTCATGAACATTTTGACGAATTGTACTCATCTTTTGATAAAGCTCTATACGAAAAAATTGATCTTGAAGATACTCTAGATGATCAGAGTAAGGTTTTATATCCGGTAAATCACTCTCTAACGAGCCCTCTTGCAGAAGTTTTAACATTGACGGAGAAAGACCAACAGCAGAGTTTAAAAGCTCCAGGGGTGTTACTTCAGATATTTTTATAGGGGTAAAACTATGCTGATGCAACCAACCCAACTCTAAAAGTACTTTAACCTCTACTAGATGATTTACAATCTCATGCTTTTTATCTCCATGTAACTCTTGAAGAAGTTCAAGAATCAATACATCCTCTTGTCCCTGCATATATTTTTTTGTCAAAGCTTGAAGGATCATGGCTTCAGGTTTACGACATTTTAATTGTGCAAAAATTATTGACTTATCAACATCTTCTATCTCTAAAAAATCAATTAATGTTTTCAAATTATTCCTTAAAATTTATACTCTAAACCGGCTGATATAAGTAGTGCGCTTGTATCTGTAAACTCACCGGTCAATGAGTCATTAGATACTGTTCTGTCTTCTCTTATTGAGTAAAGAGTTGATAAACCAAGGTTCAGTTTTTCATTTATCTGATAACGTCCACCAAATGAAATTGACACAGAATCGGAATCAGGCAGTTCAAAACTAAGAGTTGACTCAGGAATCGGTGTCTCATCAATTACAATACCACACATCAATGTCAATTCATCTAACTCTTGAGTTATACCTAAACGATATGAGTTTGTGTCTTTCCAGTTTTTTGCTTTTGCATCATCAAATGCAGCGGTCAGTATTGCGCTGCCAAGTGCTCCGTCATAATTAAAATCCAACTCTTTATATTCAGACCAAAAAGTTCTTTCATAAACAAACTCAACTATTGTATCTGTTGGAAATGTATAGGCAATTGCTACATTAAGTGCTGCTGGTACAGGGATAGAGACTGAAGTACCTCCACTGTATGTAGCAAAATCTGCAGCAGAAGTAAGTGTTGCTTTACCTTCAAGTTTTAAGTCTATTTTTGAGCGATATGTTAAACCTAGTTCAAGCTCGCTAGTAGGTTTATATGCCAGTGCTAAGTTGTATCCAAAATCTATTGAATCTCCTGTCATATCACGAGTAATTGTACTATATACTGGTCCGCCGGCAATAGCTAAAGGACCATCACTTTTAACCACACCATCAGAATAAATAACTCTAATCCCAATCGCAACTGCCAATTTATCCGCTATAGGAAGTGCTACTGTTGGGTTAAGCTCAATTGTAGTCAGTGTAAACTCATCGGCAGATGTTTTTGCAGGTGAATCATTCCATCTTTTAGATAAACCGGCTGGAGCAACGATACTAAGTCCAAAACGAGCACCACTAATATCACCGGAGACATAATGAAGTGATGGAACTAAAAAATTTTCTTTTTTTGCATTAATATAGTGTCCTGACGTTGTTACAATTAAGTTATTAGTATATGAACCATGATAATTTGTATCGCTAAGACCAATATAGGTCAAGTCTGTTTCTATAGTGTTTTCATCTTTCATAAACACCATATTCGCAGGATTGTAATATGCTGTATCTGCTCCACTGGAGTGTGCAACATTTGCTGAACTTAAAGCAGTAGCATTTAAAGAGAGCTCTGGTATTTTATATCCACCAGCCATTAATGCAGAAGCAATCACTAATGATAAAAAAATAATTTTATTCATATTTGCCCCTAATTTCTTGATTAAGAATTTTACTGTATAAAAGCTTAAACTTGCAAAGAGTAAAGCAGCTCTATCTCCTCTTTCCAAATACTGCTGTCAATTGTCTCAAGGATTAGTGGGATATCATCCATTCGCTCATCATTCATAATATATTTAAAAGCATCAAGTCCAATAAAACCTTTTCCTATAGAATCATGTCTGTCTACATGTGTACCTAACTCTTTTTTTGAGTCATTTATATGCATTCCCATCAAGTAATTAAAACCTACAATACGCTCAAACTCATCCCAAGTTTTATCATAAACCTCTTTAGTTCTTATATCATAACCTGCTGTAAACATATGACATGTGTCTATACAGATTCCAACACGAGATTTATCTTCTACCTTATCTATAATATGTGCTAAATGCTCAAACTTCCAGCCAAGATTGCTTCCCTGTCCTGCTGTATTTTCAAGTACAAGAGAAACACCGTTTGTTTTATCTAAAGTTATATTCATAGCTTCTGCGATTTTATCTAAACACTCATCTTCATCTATTTGTTTGAGATGACTTCCCGGATGAAAGTTAAGTTTATCAAGACCTAGAACCTCACACCTTTGTACCTCATCTATAAAAGCATTTATAGACTTCTCCCTCTTATGGCTTTCCGGGTGACCAAGATTGATAAGATATGAGTCATGTGGAAGTACATGTTTAGGCAGTATCCCGCTATCATCAAGTGCACGTTTAAACTTATCTATAGTCTCAGTATCTAAATCTTTAGCTACCCACTGTCTTTGATTTTTAGTAAAAAGCGCAAAAGCACGTGCCCCAATCTCCTGTGCATTCGCTACCGCGTTAAAAACTCCACCACTTGCTGAAGTGTGTGCCCCTACAAATTTACGACTCGGCATCGTGTCCTCCTTGGTTGAGGGTTAGTGCCTCCCTTGCATTGAGCTTTAGCTCTTATATTACTCACCTGTATCCTTGATTTTAAAAATTATGTTGTTTTTTCTATCTTTGAAAAATGTTACATGTGAATCCACTCTGTATGAAATATCTACATGTTGATTTTGTACATGTTGCTCAAATCCATCCGCTGTTTTTTGTAAATCTTTCCCACTATAAATTGGACGTGCTAAAAGTATATTTTGAAGAATATCATCAGGATATGCCTCATTTAAATAATCTTCATTAAATCCACTCTTGCTCATACACCCTTCATTGGTGCATATTAGATGATTAACTGTAATAGTCTCTATGCATTTGCCTGCTATAAAAAGTTCTAACTCTATTTTTTCATCACTGTTTCTTAGATAGCCAAGGTCTACAAATTTTATCTTTGGTGACTTAATAATGATGATTTTTGTTTGAGTAATCTCATAATTTTTTACACTACAAGCACTAAAAAAAAGCATAAATATTAGTAAAATATATTTCATAACTTTAGTTCGATTAGTACGCAACAGTTCTCATACGCGAAATGATATGGTCTGCATCATCACCTAAGTGTTCTTGAATCATAGTATAAAGCATTTGCTCCTCTTTCATATTATGCTGTTGCATTAAGATCATAAGAGTCTCAGACAAACCAAAAAATTTGTCATTATCATTTACTTGGACTGCTTCATCCATCTGGGATATAAGCTTTCTCATCTGTTCATGCTCCATCACCATAACCTGAGTTGGACCCTCAGTCATTCCTGTTTTTTGCTCAAATGCTGGAAAAAGAACCATCTCTTCCATCTTAAAATGGTTTGTTAAAGCATCTTGAAACTCTTCAAACTTTGCTACAGCTTCATTGCTCTTAGAAGCAACTGCATCTTCCATTTGTGCAAAAATCTCATCACAATCTCTATGATCTTGAGTCATAAAATCTTTAATATTAGACATTTTTTATCCTATTTTTTTAAACTAAAGTTTTTGGCAACGCAATACTAAAGCGTGCTCCTCTTGAAGTATTTTCAACATCTAAAATTCCATGTAGATGCGTCTCAATAATCATCTTGGCCATATAAAGACCAAGGCCTGTCCCATTTTTTGACTTCTTACTAAAATATGGATCAAAAATTTTCTCAATTATGTCTTCTTCTATTCCGCCACCATTATCTTCAATATATATAATCAAATCATCATCAAGACTTTTAATACTTAGCCATAAATGGCGCTCAACTATATCTCTTTCTTCTAAAACATCAATAGCATTATTACAAATATTAAGCAGTGATTGAATCATCTCATTAACATATATCTCTATATATTCATTATCGCATTCTTCAATATGCAACTTAACGTTTGCTACTGTTAACCTTGAGCTAATGAATTGTTCAACACG
>DAOVJL010000056.1 GCA_030673275.1 Sulfurimonas sp. | reverse complement strand
TATAGTAGCTAATAAAGAAGCTAAAACTTTAACAATCAAAGATTCTGGTATCGGTATGAACGAAGAGGATTTAATGAACAATCTAGGTACTATTGCAAAATCTGGTACTAAAGCATTTTTGGAAAATCTTACAGGTGATCAAAAAGAGGATTCTAATTTAATTGGTCAGTTTGGTGTTGGTTTTTATGCTTGTTTTATGGTCGCTGATAAAGTAGAAGTTACAACTAAAAAAGCTGGTGAAGAGCAAGCATTTTTATGGACTAGTTCAGGTGATGGCTCGTTTGAGTTAGAAAATACAACTCAAGATGGACATGGTACTACTATAGTTATGCATCTTAAAGATGATGAGAGTGAATTTTTAGAAACTCATAGAATTGAGACTATCATTAAAAAATACTCTAACCACATTCCTTTCCAAATTTTTATGGATAAAGAGAAACATATACCGGCAGTTACAGATGATGATGGCAAAGAGACTGAACCTTCTAAAACTGAGATAGAAAATGAGCAAATTAACAAGGCTAATGCACTTTGGACAATAGCTAAAAAAGATATAAGTGATGATGAGTATAAAGATTTTTACAGCTCTATTGCTCACTCGTCTGAAGAGCCATTAAGCTGGATTCATAATAAAGCAGAGGGTGCAGTTGAATATACTACACTTTTCTACATTCCATCAAAAGCTCCAATGGACTTGTTTAGAGTTGACTATCAAACAGGTATCAAACTTTATATCAACCGTGTATTTATTACTGATGATGAAAAAGAGTTAATGCCGACGTATCTTAGATTTTTACGTGGTGTAATTGACTCTAAAGATTTACCGCTTAATGTTTCTCGTGAGATTTTACAGTCAAATCCAACTATGGATAAAATCAAAAAAACATCTGTTAAAAAAGTTCTCTCAGAGCTTTCTAAAATGGCTAAAAAAGATAAAGAAAAATATGATTCTTTTTACGCTGAGTTTGGAAATGTATTAAAAGAGGGTCTTTACAGTGACTTTGACAATCGTGAGAAGATTTTAGAACTTATGCAGTTTAACACTCTTAACTCTAACGAAACTGTAATGATTGAAGAGTTTGTTAAAAATATAGATGAAGCCAAAAAGGAGATTTACTATATAACTGGTAAGACTTCTTTGGGAATGTTGAAAAGTTCACCTGCGCTAGAGAGATTTAAAGCTAAAGGAATTGATGTTCTAGTTCTTAATGAAGAAGTTGACACTATAATCTTTCCAATGGTAACTGAATATAAAGAGTATAAATTAATTCCAGTTGCAGATGCTAAATTCGAAGAGAGTGAAGAGGAGAAAAAAGCTGAAGAGGAGGTTGCAAAAACTTATGAAGGTTTAGCAAAAGAGTTTAAAGATGCTTTAGGTGATGCTGTTAAATCGGTTGAGACTACATCTGACTTAGTTGATTCTCCGGTTAAACTAAAAGAGGACAAAGAAGATCCAGCTTATATGATGGCTCAAATGATGAAACAGATGGGTCAGGGCGGTGATACACCAGAACCAGCACCGATTTTACAGATAAATCCAAATCATGAGTTACTTGTTAAGCTGAGAGACTCAAGTGATGTAAATCTAGTTAATGATGCCGCACATGTACTTCTAGACCAGGCAAAACTGTTTGATGGAAAAGAGTTAGCCGATACAGCAGATTTTATTTCAAGATTAAACAGAATTATAAGTAAGGCAATATAGCTTTACTTTGTAAATGCATTTTTGCACTCTTTGAGATATTTATGTCATTTTTATAGATATAAAAACAATATTATGGTACGCTATTCTTATGGAAAAATCACATAGAAATCAGAGACGGCCGGAAAATGCTGAATTGCGACGTTCAATAGATCTGCTTTTGAGCGAGGGTGATAATTTTCTAAAAAAAAGTCTTGAAAGTCTAGATATATCTCACTATTGCTATGATGTTAGTGAGGCAGTAGAAGAATTGGATTTAGATGAAGATATTATTCGTCAGCTTCTTGAAGATTATGTAATACAGATATTAAAATCAAAAATAACATTTTATAAATATGTACAAGAATTAAAGCAAGCAGAGCTTGATAATATAGATTTAGACTATACAAATATTAGAGAATTGGCACATAAAAACTTAGGTGTAGCCAGAAATCTTCGTATTAAAGATGCAAAAAAAATATTAGAAGTTTTAATGAAAGAAGAAGATTTAGATTATTTAAGATTATGTATTAAAGCTTTGGAGATATCTGCAGTAAAACTACACCCGCTATGTGCTTATGAAACACTAAATTTAATACAGGTAAAGAACTCTTTATAGATTTGTTATTTTATAGATTTTGAAATATGCTCAAGCAAATTATCAGGTCTTTTTTCTAATGTAACTTTATCACTTTTTGTTGGTAAAATTAAAGCAAGAAGTATGAAAATAAATGCAAAGACTATACTACTTAAAATAGTTAGAGTAAGCTTTAGTTTAAAATCTTTCATCTTAAACTACCTAAGCACGACTTGTTGTCATATAAACCCAAAACTCTTTGTGAGAGTGGCCTTTATCTAAGAAGTATAGCTGCAAAATAGTGACTCTGTATAGTGTAACTACCATCTTTGCAAAAGGAATAAAAAGACTCATACTTACAAGTAGTGACTGCTCTTTGTTTCCTTTTGATTCTATCATCTCTTGCATACCTATATTTTTACTAAGATAAATACCAAAAAATATTGAAAAAATAAAATTTAAAATCAATCCAAAAATCATATATGCAATAAAATCTTGTTCGTTCATCCCAGCTATCATATAAAAAATTCCTTATTATTTGTATATAGGTTATTTTATCTAAAGAAAGCTTTTTTATTCATAAGTTTTAATTTTACTTTTAGTAAAAAAGGTTCCAAACGGTATTAATGAAGCAATAAAAAATATAATATTTTCTTTAAATGCCCATCCGCTTTCTTTCCAAGCTTTTACAAGAAGCAAACAAAATATTATAAATAATACTCCATGAACCATTCCAACTACTTTTACTGCCATTGGAATTTCTAAAAGATACTTCATAGGCATAGCTATAAAAACTAATATTATGTATGAATACCCCTCAATTGTATTTATAAGTCCAAATTTTTTAACATTCTCATTTACCATATTGACATCCTATTTATAAATTTTGCAGGAATTATATAATCAAAAAGTAACAATTTAACTACTTTTTAAAATTCGAAAAACAATTGAAAACTCTTTTTAAACATCTTTATCATATAATATCGCGAAAATATGTAGTAAAAGGTGTATTAATGGAGACTAACCTCATAACAGAGGGCTTTAAATTTATGGGTCTTGGAATGGGAACTGTTTTCTCATTTCTAATTATATTGATCGTGATGATGAATCTCATGTCTAAGATAGTAAATAAATTTTTCCCTGAACCAAAACCGATAGAAAACCAAGCAGGAAATACTCAAAATAATCATAAAAAAGTGGTTGCAGCAATTACAGCAGCAATTAAACATCATAGAGAAGGTTAAGGATTAAAATGGCTAAAAAATTTATAGATGTAATGGATACAACTTTTAGAGATGGTTTTCAGTCAGTTTTTGGTGGTCGTGTACTGATGGATGATTTTTTTCCAGCAGTCGAAGCGGCTAAAACTGCAGGAATAAATCACTTTGAATTTGGCGGTGGAGCAAGATTTCAATCTTTATACTTCTATTTAAGAGAAGATGCATTTGAGATGATGGATAAATTTCGTAAAATAGTTGGTCCAGATGTAAATCTTCAGACTCTCGCTCGTGGTGTAAATACTGTAATGTTAGATACAGGTTCTAAAGAGTTGATTGATCTGCATGCAAAAATGTTTAAAAAACATGGTACTACTACTATTAGAAACTTTGATGCTCTAAATGATGTTGAAAATCTTAAGTACTCAGGTGAAAGAATTGCTCATCATGGACTTAAGCATGAAGTTGTTGTGACAATGATGGACTTACCTCCTGGATGTCATGGTGCTCACGATGTTGAATTTTATGAAAAAACTCTTAGAGATATTTTAGATGCAGGTATTCCTTATGACAGTATCTGTTTTAAAGACGCATCTGGTACTTCAAATCCACATAAAGTTTTTGAAACTATTAAAATGGCTCGTGGTTTAGTTCCGGAGGGAACACACCTTCGTTTACATACTCATGAAACTGCAGGTGTTTCTGTCTCTGCATATATGGCAGCTCTTGAAGCTGGTATTGATGGTATTGATATGGCTGCAGCTCCTGTATCTGGTGGAACATCTCAACCAGATATTTTAACAATGCTTCATGCTACAAAAGGTCTTGATTTTGATCTTGGCGGATTAGAAATTGGTAAAATTCTTACTTATGAAAAAGAGCTTCAAAATTGTTTATCTGATTATTTTATGCCTCCAGAAGCGACAATGGTTTCTCCAGTAATTCCATTCTCACCAATGCCAGGTGGCGCACTGACTGCTAATACACAGATGATGCGTGACAATGACATCTTAGATAAATTTCCAGAAGTTATAGCTGCTATGCAAGAAGTAGTTGAAAAAGGTGGTTATGGTACATCAGTAACGCCGGTTTCTCAATTTTACTTCCAACAAGCTCTTAACAATGTTATGCAGGGACCATGGAAAGCTATCGCTCCAGGTTATGGAAAAATGGTTCTTGGTTATTTTGGTAAAACTCCAGTTGCTCCAGATCCAGAGATTGTAAAAATTGCTTCTGAAAAGTTAAATTTAGAACCAACAACTGAAAAAGCTCTTGATTTAGCTGATGCAGATCCAGAAAAATCTTTAGAGACTTGGATTAATAGGTTAAAAGAAGAAGATATTGAGATAACTGAAGAAAATATATTTATTGCGGCAGCTTGTCAAGATAAAGGTATTGCTTTTCTAAAAGGCAAAGGCGAATTGAATGTTCGTAAAATATCAGAAATGAAAAAAGATTGTGAAGGAAATTCAAATATGGGTAACGGAAATTATACAGTAGTAGTAGATGGTCAAAAGTTTAGTGTTCAAGTTGCAGAAGGTGATGCAGATATTCAAGTAACAGCAGTTAATGGAGAGAGCGCAGCTCCAGCAGCGTCAATTGTAAAAACATCAGGTGATGCAATTGATATCAAAGCACTTTTGCCGGGTAATGTATGGAAAATTGTTGCTAATCCAGGTCAAAGTGTAAACGAAGGCGATGTGATTTTGATTTTAGAGTCTATGAAAATGGAAATTGATGTTGTAGCACCAAAAGGTGGTGTGATTAAGTCTATTAACGTTGCAACTAATGATAAAGTAGTTGAAGGTCAACTCGTGGCAGTATTAGGATAATCAAATGAAGATTTTTGTTTTAAAATTACTTGCACTTATGCTTTTTAGCTTTGGTGCTCTTCATGCTAGTGCCGCATCTGCTTCAAGCGAAGCTCTTTCAGCACATCAAGAAGAGACTTATCAAACTAAACCTTTTACTGAAATGGTTGGTGGCTTTTTAAAATCTACTGGTATTAACGCATTTATAAATCCAAATCCGGATGAGTTAAGCTCAGATGGTAAAACAATGAGTAACTTCCATAAGTCATGGGGTCGTATTCTTATGATTTTGCTTACATTTTTCTTGTTTTGGTTAGCAATTAAGAAGGGTTTTGAGCCTCTTTTACTTTTACCTATTGCCTTTGGTGGACTTTTGGCTAATATTCCAATTGCAGGTATTGCAGGAGAACATGGTTTCTTGGGTGTTATCTATAATATGGGTCTAGCGAATGAGATGTTTCCAATCATAATATTTATGGGTGTTGGAGCGATGACCGATTTTGGTCCTCTTCTATCAAACCCTAAAACAGCACTTCTTGGTGGAGCTGCACAGTTTGGTATATTTGGAACTTTAGTTGGTGCGGTTGCATTAAGTCAAGCAGGTTTTGTTGATTTTACTCTTCAGCAAGCTTCAGCAATCTCAATTATTGGTGGGGCTGATGGTCCAACTTCGATTTTTATTGCGACTAAACTTGCACCTGAACTTCTTGGAGCTATTGCGGTTGCGTCTTATAGCTATATGGCTATGGTACCAATCATTCAACCTCCAATTATGAAAGCATTAACGACTGATACAGAGAGAAGAATCAAGATGACTACTCTTCGTCATGTATCTCGTTTAGAGAAATTGGTTTTTCCTATTATGGTTCTAACTCTTGCTATTTTAGTTCTTCCAGCAGCTACACCACTTATTGGTGCGTTTATGTTTGGTAACTTCTTAAAAGAGTCAGGTGTGGTTGAGCGTCTTAATGATACTCTTCAAAATTCACTGATTAATATTGTAACTATTTTCTTAGGTCTTGGTGTTGGTTCAAAACTGGCAGCTGATCAGTTTTTAGTTCCAGATACTATGTTTATTATGGCTCTTGGTATTATTGCATTCTCAGTTGGTACTGCTTCTGGTGTAATAATGGCTAAGATTATGAATATGTTCCCGGGACATAAAGTTAATCCTCTAATTGGTTCAGCTGGTGTATCTGCTGTTCCAATGGCAGCTCGTGTATCAAATAAAGTTGGTATGGAGTATGACCGCTCAAATATGCTGTTAATGCATGCAATGGGTCCAAATGTTGCAGGTGTTATCGGTTCAGCAGTAGCAGCTGGTGTGCTGATTTCTTTATTTCAATAATTAACTTGCACAAAATTTAAATAGCGGCGCACTTGCGGCGTTGCTAATCTTCTCACATACTAGAAGTATGCTTCAAAGCTTATCGCCTAGCAATTACACCACTCTTTAAATTTCTTAATTCTTTGTTTTTCTTTTTAGTTCTTGGAAGTTTTTAATTATTTTGAGGTTTATCTACATGTAAAGAAGCTTTGAAAGCTTCTGTTATTTAAGTTAATTATTTTCTGCTTTTCGCATTGCTTTTACAATTAATGGTATGATGTCATGGCTTTTTGTTTTATCTATAAATCCATCTGCACCTAATTCTTCAGCTTCTCTTTTATTATTTGAGCCAGTCATAGAGCTGTTTACAATTATAGGAATATGCTTAGTTACCGAATCATCTTTAAGTATTTTAACAACGGTAAAACCAGACATCTCAGGCATCTCTATATCTGTTATAATTGCAGGAATAGATAGTGCATCCTCATGTAATGACTCTATATATTCAACAAGCAGTTTTCCATTATCAAACATTTTCATGCCTATATTTGCATTTTC
>DAOVJL010000210.1 GCA_030673275.1 Sulfurimonas sp. | reverse complement strand
AAATCATCAAATACAAACTTTGTAGAGTTTCATGATGAAAAGCCATTTCTCAACTTAAATCATCCACATGAATATCAAGAAGCATTAAAACTCCTTTAATAACATTGTATTCATATTGTAATCTTGATTAAATACAATATGAGATATTTTATAAATAAGGGAAAATAAATGCACTACTTCAGTAAAGTAAAAGTTAGACAAGAAGTCTTTAGTCTTGTGTATGGAAATGGTATTGTAGTTTTTGCTTTGCCCAAAGAGCATAGATTAGACGGTTTTTATGTGTTTGCCGTAGAGTATGAAGAGAAAAAAAACACAGTACATTACACTATTGATGGTTATCCTAACTGGTCATCTGCGGCCGGTTGTTGTCAAACAGTTTTTTATAAAAAAGATATAGACTTAAGTGATATGGACATACAGCCACCCAGTAAAATTCCCTCAGAAAAACAGATACTGAAATATAAAGAAAAAGGCATATTAGAGATACAGTGTCCATCAGGTATTTGGAAAAATGTTGATGAGTGTCCAGAAAAACTTATGAAAAAAGCCTTTAAAAAATCAAAATATTATCTATTTAGAAAACAGAAAGATTAGTTACAGACTAAGTTTATTTTAACTATATTCTCTTATCTTTTCATAATAATATAGATTGCTTTACTTCTGCTATAATAATAAAAGATAAATCAAAGAGAAAATAATTATGAATTTAACGCACCTAGATGAAAACCAAAGACCAAAAATGGTTGATGTATCAGATAAAAAGCAAACAACGAGAGTAGCAGTTGCAAGCGGAATAATAGAGATGAGCCAAGCGGCTTTCGATGCTATCGTAACCGAGAAAACAAAAAAAGGTCCTGTACTTCAAACAGCTGTTATCGCGGCAATTATGGGAGTTAAAAAAACCAGTGATTTAATCCCAATGTGTCATCCTCTAAACCTAAGCGGTATAAACTGTGACGTTGAAGAATTAGCAGATCTTCCAGGATTTAAACTAACCGTTACAGCAAAACTTACAGGTCAAACTGGCGTAGAGATGGAAGCACTGACAGGAACAAGTATCGGTCTTTTAACTATTTACGATATGGTCAAAGCGATAGACAAAGGGATGGTTATTCGTCATGTTCAACTTGAGAAAAAATCAGGAGGCAAAAGTGGAGATTATAAACGCTAGAGATGAAAAACTAGAGCTTACTTATCCATGCTCTTGGTCTTATAAACTTATAGCTAGTGAGAAAGAGGTACTTGAACAGGCTATACGAGATGTAATTGATGAAAGAGAACATAAACTGACTCACTCAAAAAATTCCAAGGGTGGCAAATATGTAAGTATGAACTTGGATATGCTTGTACATAATGAAGATGATAGAAACTTTATCTATGAAGCCCTAAAACAACATCAAAACATAAAGATGGTACTTTAAAAAAAGGATTTACTATGAAATTAGAAGAATTACAAGATAGTTTTAAAAGCCTGTATAATAATAAATTTAGAAGCTTGGACAAGAGAGTTACTTCTGTAATCTCTTTAGCTGCCAATGAGCAAGATATCCATATAAATAAACTAAATCTTCATGAAATCAAAACACTTACATCAACAATTGTAGATATTGAAACAAAAAAACTTCATAATGAACTTGAAGAACTTATGGCAAAAAAAGAGCAGATAGAGAGAAGCTTGGAGAGAAAATCAAATGAGCTTCAAGAAGCAAAATACAATGTCTTTAATGCTATAGAATCTCTTGTAGCTGAAAATGACTCTCCTACTCTAGCTAAACTTCATCAAGCAAAACTTCAAAATATTGATCTGTTTGACCTGCTTAGTGAAACAGTTGAATCTGCTATTATTACAGCTCTTGAAAAATCAAAAGACTCTGAAGCTAATGAGACCATCCAAGAGGTTATTAAAGAACTTACATATCAGACTATCAAAGAAGGAACGCTTAATACTATAAGAGTCAGAAAGATACTTTCAACTATTCTTCACTCCTCTATAGATATTGCAGAGGCCTCGCCAAATATCTCTGCAGATATATTAGAAGCTACACTAAGAGGTATGAGAGCGGGTCTGCTTCACTCTATCGACAGATTTAAAAAGAGATTGGCTTTCATGCCATTAGAAGCAAAACATATACTTATAGAAGATTATGACACTATCATGGAAGATTTAAGTCAGACTGACACTCTATTTTTACAAGTTGTTCAAACCCAAGCGAATGAGAGCACTCCAAGTACAAGAAAAATTCTTTTAGAGATTAACAAAAAAATGCATCATGATCTTCAAGAGTTAGTTCACATGTCAAAAGAGACAGCACAAGTGATGAAAGACAGATTCTCTTCTTTAGCAAAAACAGCGGTTAAAACAGCAGATACAGCGCTTCACTCTGAAGCGGCAAAAGAGGCAAAAAGAATGGGAATACAAGCTTTGGGTGTTGCAAAATCTGCACTTGGAAGTGCTATAAAATCAGCTAAAAATGCGATTGAACCAAAAGAGTAATCTTACTCTTTTGCTCTAAGCTCAGCATAAAGGGTAATACACGCGTTAACATCTCCCCTGTCAGGAACTCTTCTAACAGATAAATAGGTGATACTTCCATCACTATGAACTTTTCTCATAGCTGTTGCATGTACCCAGTAAAAGCCACCGTCTTTTCTAAGATTTTTAACAATACCTGTCCAAAACCCTTTAGACTGAATATCATCCCAGAGGCCTTTAAAAGCTATACGGGGCATATCTGGATGTCTAATAATATTATGTGGCTCGCCTATTAACTCTTCAATTTTATAACCTGCAATCTCACAAAAAACATCATTTGCATAGATAATCATACCTTTATCATCGGTCTCACTAAGTATGTACTGATCTGAAGAGAAATACCACTCATCAGTTTTTTTATCTTTTATAACAGCCATGAGTTTATCCCTTATTTATAATACTTAGTAACTCTATGCATCTGTGAACCCATATTTAAAAGTAACATGTCAGCAATCACTAAAGCTGCCATTGCTTCACAAACTATAGTGCCCCTGATAGCTACACATGGATCGTGTCTACCTTTTAATGAAAAGTCAACTTCTTCATTTTTAGTTGTAACCGTATGTTGTGTTT
>DAOVJL010000163.1 GCA_030673275.1 Sulfurimonas sp. | reverse complement strand
CCGGCAGCTCCTTTTGTGGCATCAAATAGTGAAAAATTAAATTTAAAAAAAATAGATGAAGCAGTTGAAAAAATAGAAAAGCTGTGTGACGTTCTGATTATTGAGGGTGCAGGTGGTCTATATGTACCCATTGATGAAGAATATATGATGATTGATATGGTTACTCACTTTAAAGCTTGTGCACTTTTGGTAACCCACTGCTCACTTGGTTGCATAAATGACACACTGTTTAGTAAAAAAGCCCTTGAAGATAAAAACATCAAACATGTAGTTGCTTTTAATTGTAGAGAGAATGATGAAAGTTTTGCTATAGTTTCAGAACCTTACTTTTTGCAAACGGGCTTTGAAGTTCTAAAAGTTAGTGAAAATATTGACACAATTTGTGATGTCTTGTATAATGATTAAATTATTTTAAAAAGAGTAGTATGCAGCATTTAATTCGCACAGACGATTTTACAAAGCAAGAGATTGAAACTATACTGGAAGATGCTAAAAAATTTAGTGATGGAAGTTTTGATAGAATTCTTCAAGATAAGATAATAGTCACACTTTTTTTTGAAAACTCTACTAGAACTAAAAGTTCTTTTGAGATCGCTGCGAAGAGGTTAGGTGCTGAGATTATTCACTTAGATGCCGCGAAAAGTTCTACAAAAAAAGGTGAAACCTTAGTAGATACTGCAATGAATCTGGATGCAATGAATCCACATGCAATAATAGTTAGACATGAAAATGCAGGTGTACCAAAAATACTCTCAAACCATACAAGAGCTTCAATAATAAATGCAGGTGACGGAGCACATGCTCATCCAACACAGGCACTGTTAGACCTTTTTACGCTAAAAGAGCATTTTACAGATTTAAATGGTAAAAGAATAGCGATTGTTGGGGATATAAAAAACTCAAGAGTTGCAAATTCAAATATAGAACTTTTAAGTAGATTTGGTATGGAAGTGATTTTAGTTGCTCCACCGCAGTTTTTACCAAAGACAACTCTCAGAACTACACATTTCTTAAATGAGATAGTTGATGAAGTTGACGTTATTATGAGTTTAAGAACTCAAACAGAGAGACACTCATCTCAAAGTTATGCCTCACTAAAAGATTATGCAAGTGATTTTTGTATAACTGAAGAACTGATTGGTGATAGAGATATAGTTCTGTTGCATCCTGGACCGGTTCATAGAAATATAGATATCTCTGATGCTCTTTTAGCAGATAAAAGATGTAAAGTTTTAGATCAGGTATCTAATGGTGTTTCTATCAGAATGGCAGTACTTAAAAAGTTAATTACTCAAAGTTAATGACATTTGATGATTTAAACTCTCTTGGAAAAAACAGAGAGCCTTTTTTATTTATATGTGATTTTAAGGCACAAAATTTAAAAGTTATACTTTTAAATGAGCTTGAAGAGAATGATGTTGAGTTTTGTATAGATGAAAATTATATAACAAAACGATATGTCGATATTTTAGAGAAAAAACCACTTGATTTTAGAGAATATAAAAAAAAGTTTGACTATGTCATAGAGAAAATAAAGTCTGGTGACACCTATTTGTTAAACTTAACACAGCCGACACCTATAAAAACATCACTTAATTTAAAAGAGATATTTTCTAATGCAAATGCTCATTACAAGTTAAGATATAGAGATGAATTTGTATGTTTTTCTCCTGAAAAATTTATTCAAATAAATGATGATAAAATCCATACATATCCTATGAAAGGGACAATAGACGCTTCAGTTATGAACGCTGAAGAGGAAATACTAAACAATAAAAAAGAGATGGCTGAGCATGTAATGGTTGTTGACTTGCTTAGAAATGATCTCTCTATAGTTGCAAAAGATGTTAAAGTTGAAGATTTTAGATATGTGAAAGAGATAGAGGCAGGTGAAAAAAAACTTCTACATGTAAGTTCTCATATAAGTGGAAATGTTGGACTTAACTGGCATGAAAAAATTGGAGATATACTAAAAGCACTTTTACCGGCTGGAAGTATAAGCGGTGCACCAAAAAAGAGTACTTTAGATATAATAGAGACTATTGAAAATTATGATAGAGATTTTTTTAGTGGAGTATTTGGTGTTTACGATGGTGAAACATTTGACAGTGGGGTGATGATTCGCTTTATAGAAAAAACTAAAGATGGATATATTTATAAAAGCGGTGGTGGTATTACCTTGGATAGCGATGCTCAAAGTGAATATAATGAACTGTTAGATAAAGTTTATTTGCCATAAAAAGGTGCAAAGTGAAAGAGATATTTAATAATTTTATTACCAGTGGATTCGATTTTGACGAATCTCAAATGGATATAAAAAGTAGATATCAGATGCTGAATGCCGGTATATTACTCTCAACTATAGGACTTATCTATGGTATCTTTGTCAATATTATTAAAGAAATAGAAGGTTTTATAGCTGTTGAATTCACTCTCTTGTTATTTAATCTAATTTTGATTGTTTTACTAAGAAAAAATCGTAAATATTTTGATTTAGTCGTAATAATTATGACTACTCAGTTTACTTTTTTGTTTCTGTTTTTGATATATTTTGCCGAACTGGAAGCGATGAAGCATGTCTGGTTATTTACTTATCCTATTATTCTTCTATATTTTCAAGACAGTAAAAAAGGACTGTATTGGCTTTTATTTCTTATTTTTATGTTAATGCTAGCGCCATTACAAAATCTTATAGAAGTTAAATATTCTCTTTATCAAGTAACTTATTTATCTTTTGTTTTAATAATTGTTCATACAATTATCTATTTTTATCAAGTTAAAATGGATGAAGCAAAAAATAAAATTTTAGAGCAACAAAACTTATTACGTGACTTTAATAGTAAGCTTGAAGATCAAGTGCTTGAAAAAACTGCAGAGTTACGGGAGTTAAACGAGTCCTTAGAAGGTAAGGTTCAGGATAAGATAGAAGAACTGATTCAAAAAGATAAAATATTAACTATTCAATCAAAGCAGGCAGTGATGGGTGAAATGATAAGTATGATAGCTCATCAATGGCGACAGCCACTCTCAACAGTAACACTGCAAATATCAAATTTACAGTTAAAAAAATTGTTAAACAAAAAAATTGAGAGCAGTGAATTAGACAATGCCTTTAATTACATTAGCGATACAATTGTTTATTTATCACAGAC
The DNA here is from genome assembly GCA_030673275.1 of Sulfurimonas sp. Taxonomy (GTDB): domain Bacteria; phylum Campylobacterota; class Campylobacteria; order Campylobacterales; family Sulfurimonadaceae; genus Sulfurimonas. Next base: position 602 of record DAOVJL010000163.1, on the reverse strand, counting down.
AATTGATGATTTTAAAACCTATTTTCACCCGAATAAAGAGGTTGTTAATATTGAAATACATGAGCTACTTCAAAAGACAGTTAATTTTACTCTCTCTAGAGTAAAAGATAGAGAAATAAATGTTCATATAGATAAAGAGAGTAGCATTTATATAAAAACATATATAAATGAGCTTATTCAAGTTGTATTGAATATAATAAATAATGCAATTGATGCGCACAATGAGTCTAAACTAAAAAACCCAATTATCAATCTTAGTGTTAAAGATGAAGGTAGTGATATTTTGATATACATAGTTGATAATGCCGGAGGTATAAAGGAGGAAAATTTACCTAAAATATTTGAGCCATATTTTAGTACAAAAGGTAAAAATGGGACGGGACTTGGCTTATATATGAGTCAAATGATAATTGAAAAACAGTTTAATGGTAAAATAAAAGTTAAAGTTTCTGAAAATTTTACTACATTTATTATAAGGCTTCCTAAAGATATATCTTAAGGGCACCTCTAAAAACCCTTGCATCCTCAGAGTTAAAAAAAAGGGTAAAATTGTGCAGAACTTTTTTGAATAATAGCCATAGCTACGATGATGAAAAATCTTG
>DAOVJL010000077.1 GCA_030673275.1 Sulfurimonas sp. | reverse complement strand
ACTTGCATAAAGACCAACTCCAAAATCAAAGTCTGCATAGCTTGCACTTTTATATACAATTGAAGCGCCAAAGCCGTTTATCATGTGGTCAGTATGACTTGAATCTTCTGTTCCCCATCTGTAATAAAAGTTATTATTTCTTAGGCGTCCATATACTTTACCTTCACTAAACATACCGCTAAAACTATCAGATATTCCCGGTTTATCAAAATATACCGGTATGCCATTGGCTTTTAATGATGATCTTATCTCTTCGTTTGCATTTAAAGATAGAGGAACAAATAAAACTGTCGTTACCATTACAAATGCTGATTTTAGAAGTTTTTTCATTGCTTTCCTTAATAACTATTAAAATAAAACACTATTATATTATTTCTTAGTTTTTTGTTTATTTGAGTATAAATCATCGTCACTTTTTTGTAAAATATCTATATAATCATATATAGAATCCACATATTTAACCGGTTCACTACCTCTTGCATATCCATATTTTAGTGTTTTGTAGTATTTTTTTTGTGAAAGCAGAGGAAGAGCTCTCTTTAAGTCATTCCAAACATTTTGATTTAGACCCATTTTTTTAGTCAGTATCTGTGCATCTTGAATATGCCCCATTCCAACATTATAAGCCGCTAGTGCGAACTTCAGGCGATCTACCCCTTCTACCTCTAAAGGAACATTTTTAATCATCTGCCTCAGATGTCTTGCACCACCTTTTATACTCTGCTTGGGATCAAGTCTATTTTTAATTCCTAGGTGTTTTGCAGTTGGAAGAGTCAACATCATTAAACCTCGAACTCCCGTCTGGCTTTTAGCTTTTGGATTCCAGTGTGATTCTTGATACGATTGAGCAGCCAATACGAAGTATGGAATATTATACATCTTTGCATATTTTTTAAAATATTTTTCATATTTAGGAAGTCTAGTTTTTATACGTTTGTAGAACATACTTGTATTGTAATAATCAAAAAAGAGTGCATAACTGTAATAATGGTCTTTTAAGCGTGCCATTTTACCACTTTGATTAAAGCTATTTAACCAAGAGTACATGTCAGCTTCTAACTCTTTAGAATCTGGTGTTAAAACCCATGCTAACTGCTCTCGTGAACTTATTGAAAAAGCAAGTGCTATATTTGGAAAGTATCTCTGATTTAATGCATATATATTTGAATCAGCTATTGTACAATCTATCTCTTTATTTGCAACTTTTGATAAGAGCTCTTCCGTTGAAAACTCAGATGTGTATGTAGCATTTATATCAAAACCATCTTCTTGAAGCTGCTTTATAGTTTCACTGTAGCTTGTATCTTCCCCTACCGTAATCTTTAACCCTTCTAAATCTTCAACATCTTTTGGAAAAACCCCATCCCACAACATTTGCCTAGAGCATATAACCTGCTCTTGGACTTCAAAATATGATGGTCCAAAATTAAAATTCTTCTCTCTCGATTTAGTTTTTGCCAAAGATGCAGAAGTGATATGAACATCTGAATTTGCACTAAGTTCAATAGCTTCTTTTGTGGTATTTGCCGTAGTTACCCTTAGGTTTACATCCAAATACTTTGCATAAGCATTAAGCAAATCGTACTCAAAGCCTTTGGGACCATCTGGACCGATATAATACGTTGATGGGGAATTTAACAATACTACATTGAGAACTTTACTCTTTTTTATCTTATCTAATATTGACGGTATCTCAATTCTGTGAACAGGCTTATATGCCGTGTGGCTCAGCCATCCAAAAGAGAAAAAAGATATAGCAAAGAATATAACAATAGTTATTTTAATATTTTTATCCATACCTTTAGTTTACAATTAAAAACTTATGCGAAAATAAAGCGATTCACGCCTTTTTCATATTCATGTGCTAAAACTTGATTATGTGCTTTTAAAATAGAATCTACTAGATAAAGACCCAAACCAAAACTATTTTTAGATGGATTATCTTTTGTAAATGGTTCGATATAGTACTGTAAAGGGTGCTTTAGACACTCACCTGTACTTTCAAAACACAACTCATTATTTATAATTAATATTTTTACATGTGCATCAGTAGAGTACTTTATCCCGTTATCAATCATATTTTTAATAGCTGTTGTATAGAGTCTAAAGTTAGCATTTATTTTATAAGTTGCATCAATCTCAACAGTTACACTATTTTTATCTATCATTGCCATGTCAACGGCACCATCAATAATATCAACTAAACGATACTCTTTAAAGTCTGTTTTGTCATTAAGACATGTAACCTCTTCTATAAGAGCAAACTCTGTAACCAAAGACTCTAAGCGTCCAAATATAGAACTAAATCTATCTCTCTGCTTATCCGTTTTTAACATCTGTGTAGCAATAGTCCCTTTTGCAATAGGTGTTTTAAGCTCATGCATAATATTTCGTAAAAAAAGAGTTCTCGATTCTAAGATGATATTGATTTTTTCTCTTGTTGATTCAAGCTCATTTGAAATAAGTGCAATCTCATCATTTCCTTTAGTTTTAAACGATATATCCATATTACCATCACCATACAGTGCAATCTTTTTTCTAAGCCTTATAAGCGGTCTTAGTCTCTGCAGTATTAAAACAAAAGAGAAAGAGATTATAAATATAATTATAAGATATGAGTACGCTAAAGACCAATATTTGTATGGTTTTAACTCTTCATCAAGAATTAGCACCGAAGATGATGGTGACTTAATATAAAAGTATATTATTTTGTTAAATTCCAACATTGTTGCTGTTAAATCTGTAACAACTTCTTGAGTATAAAAACCCTCTTTTGACAACATAAGTGATGCATCTATACTTTTAAAATTTTTTTTCTTTAAAATTTTTGCTTTTTTAATAATAATATCTCTTCTATTCTCATCTTTTTCTAAAACTAAATTGTATATGGCTAAATTTGCTTCAAGCATAATATGTGAAGTGAGTCGCTGTTGATGTTGACGAAATATTTGAGTGATAATTGCCTGTTTTGCAAAAATATGATTAATGTAACGCTGTTTGTTTAGTTTGAAAAACTCCCAGAACACCACACTTACACTCAAGAGTGTAACTACAAGTGCAAAAAGTACAGTTATTAAAACAGCATTTTTGCGCATTAATCGGTCTCCTTTTCAACGATGTGAAATCCTTGAAAATTCCTCTCGTCTTTCACTATGCCTTTAGCGAGAAAAAATATGTTATTGTTACTTAAGAAGTTTATAACCAACACCACGAACTGATTCTATAAGGGACTTGTCTCCAAGTTTATTTCTAATTCTTCCAACCATTACATCAATACTTTTGTTCGATGAGTCTTCATTAATTGCATTCACATTGTGAATCAAGTCTTCTCTTGAAACTACAAGTCCTTGCTTAGCAATCATATATGATAAAATTCCAAACTCTGCATTTGTAAGATCAATATTTCTGCCTTTGTATGTAATTATCATAGATGAGATATCACATTTAAAGTCACTTTTTGACTCTTGTTTTTCTTGCGATTTTGCTTCATAGCGTCTTAAAACTGAATGTATCCTAGCTTCAAGTTCTCTTGGATCATAAGGTTTTGGCAGATAGTCATCCGCTCCTAATTCAAGGGCTTTTACCTTGTCTGTAACATCACTTCTAGCAGATGAAATTATAATGGGAATATCCTGTCTCTCACGAATCGCCTCACAAACCTCTAATCCATCCATCCCGGGAAGAGTCAAATCCAATATAACTAAGTCAAAAGGTTTCAATTTTAATATGCTTACTGCTTTAAAAGGGTCATCTTCGGTGATAACCTCAAACTCAAACTGCTCAAGATACTCTGTCAATATCTCTGCTAACTCTAAGTCGTCTTCAATCATTAATATTTTTGTCATATTAAAATTTTAACAAAGATAAACTAATAACTGGTTAAATAAGCATCAAAGCTATGTTATATGCAATAAAGGCAAGTCCATAAGCAGCTATAGTGGTAAAGGCTAAAAGATAAAAGAAATATTTTATACCACCGGCTTCACGGGTAAATACAACCGAAGCAGCCAAACATGGAATATAAATCATAATCACCACTATAAAAGAAACGGCAGAGGCAAAAGGAATATTTTTAGATATTACAGCGACTAAAGATTTATTCTCTTCATCCACATCATCGCCTAAAGAGTATAAAACTCCTAATGTTGAGACTACTACCTCTTTTGCAGCAAGTCCAGCTTGAAGTGCCACACTCATCTTCCAGTCAAATCCAAGCGGCTCAAAAACAGGCATAGAAAACTTGCCAATCACTCCTAAATAACTACCCTCAAGCAGCTCTTGAGTCAAATTATTTTGTAATGTAAATTTTTCATCTTCACTTATAGCATTTTGAATTTTAGTTTCATACTCTTGTTCCAGCAGAGAATTGTGCGGATAATTACTTAAAAACCACACTAACATAGAAGCTGCCGCAATAAAGGTACCGGCCTTTTTCAGATACATCCAAGTCTTTGTCATAACTGTGTGCCACATTAATTTTAAAGATGGCAGTCTGTACTTTGGCATCTCCATAACAAAAGGCTCATCAGCGCCTTTAAAAGCTGTCAGTTTAAGTATTTTAGCTGCTATGAGTCCAAGCATTGCACCACTTATATATATCGCAAACAAAACATTTCCTGCCATTTCAGGAGAAAAGAATGCACCTGCAAAAAGTACATAAACTGGAAGTCTGGCACCACAACTCATAAACCCGATGATAAAAAGAGTTAAAAGTCTATCTCTGTCATTTTTTAAAATTCTAGCTGACATGTAAGCTGGAATAGAACAACCAAAACCGGTTACAAGAGGTATAAACGATTGTCCATGAAGTCCAAATTTATGAAAGAATCCATCCAGTAAAAAAGCAACTCTTGACATGTAACCTGTACTCTCTAGTAGTGCTATACCTATAAAAAGAATAACAATATTCGGGACAAAAAGTACAACTGCTCCCACACCGGAAACAACTCCATCAACAACTAATGAGCGAATATCATCATTTGATATAGTAGCTCCGACTGTATCACCAAACCATCCAAAAAAACCATCTATGTACTGCATAGGGATTGCACCTATTTCAAATGTAAGCTGAAACAACCCCCACATAAAAAATAGAAATATTGGAATACCAAAGAGTTGATGTATTAAAACATTGTCAATTTTATCTGTAAGAGTTTTTTCAATAATCTCTTTTTCTTGAGTTAAAACTTCAGCAATTATACCTCTGTTAAATGAAGCGTATTCTGAAGCAAAAGCCTCTTTTGTATCATCAGAATCATGATGCAGTTCAACATGTTTAGAGGCATCTACGAGGATTGGTTGAAGTTCTGTCCATATAGGATTATCATGAAGTGTTTCATAGGTAATTTTATTATTTTTAAGAAGATTTATTGCTATATTTCTATATGAATTACTACCTTCATATTTGTGCTTAGTTAAATATTTAACAATTTTAGCGATCTCCTCCTCCACCGCTTCACTAAAAATAAGTTTATGCTCTACACTTGTAGTCTCAAACTCTTCAATGACAGAATCAATAAGCTCAGCTATACCACTTTTTGTAAGAGCAGACACCTTTGTACATGTAATACCAAGCAGTTGAGACATATATTTTTCATTAATACTTATCCCCTCTTTGGCTGCCTCATCACTCATATTTAGAGCAATAACCATTTTTTTGCCAATACTCATAAGTTCAGATGTAAGTTGAAGATTTTTTTCTAGATTTGTAGAGTCAACTACATTTATAATTAAGTCATAATCTTGTTTGGAGAGGTACTCACTTGTTACTCTCTCTTCAATTGTGTACTCATTTAGTGCATAAGTTCCAGGCAAATCAACTACCGTAAAATGGTAATCTTTATAATCAAACAGAACCTCTGTTTTATCTACTGTTACACCTGAAAAATTTCCTACATGTAGATTCGCATTTGAAACAGAGTTGATAAGCATACTTTTACCAACATTTGGTTGCCCTACAAGAGCTATTTTTATATGATTAGCGGTTATTGGGCAGGCTTTTGTATCCATATTCATATCTTAACAACCTCAATCAGACTGGCTTCTTGAGAACGAAGAGCAATTCTCATTTTTCCAACTTTCACTTCTATTGTGCTTTTAGCCGGAGCATGTTCCAGCACTTCAATAATAGCTTCTTTCATAATTCCAAAAGAGATGAATCTTTGTTTGAGCTCTGAGGGAGCATTTAATTTTACAACTTTTACAATACAAGATTTTTTACAATCACTAAGCTTTTTTATCTTGTTTGTATTT
>DAOVJL010000001.1 GCA_030673275.1 Sulfurimonas sp. | reverse complement strand
ATTTATGTTTATTTCATGTATATTAGTATATATTAGTAAATATTAAAGGATGAGTTAGTGAAAATAATAGTTTATTATGAAGATACAGATACAGGAGGAGTTGTATACCACTCTAATTATCTTAATTTTTGCGAAAGAGCTAGGAGTAATGCGTTTTTCAAGCAGAAATTGAGCCCAGTTTTAAAGAGTGGGCATTTTGTTGCTAAAAAGTTAGAAGCCAATTATATCGCTAGTGCTAAACTTGGGGATGAATTGGATGTAAAAACTGAACTTGTAGAGATTAAAGCAGCTTCATTTAAACTATTACAAACAGTTTTTAGAGATTCAAAAAAAATATTTGAACTTAATATTCACTTAGCATATATTACCTTTGAGGGTAAACCTCAAAAGATTACTAAAGATGTTAAAGATTTAATCGTATCGTTGTTTAGAGGCTGAGTGATAAGGGATAAATCTAGATACAGATGGCTGTAGTAACTCTATATTATATATCATTTGATTATCTTTAATTTCTATATTGTACTCTCTTTCTTCGCCGTTTAGATGATTAAAGAAGTAGTCAATTCCTACGGTAGTTGTATAATTTATCCAGTCATAGACTATATCATTTCCTAAAAGTGAATTTGTCTCTATCAGAACATCTTTATTTTGAGTTATTGAGTTTGCAATTATCATATTTTTTCTGTCTTGATATTGAGTCATAGAGAGTAGTAACGGATTATAGTTTGTTTGTGTTGATAGTATATTTGTTGCATTTGCATCATATAGCGTTAATTGAGACATAATCATACCACTCTTTATAATAGGTGTATTTATAAAAAATGAGCCTTCAATAATATCTGGATTTTCTTTTAGCTGTTTTTCTAAATTTGTTGTTCGTTTTGGTATTGAAAACTTTACAACTCTTACCTTTTCATCTAAAACTTGTGTTGGTTCTTCTGTATCTGCTTCAGAAATATATAAAACTGTTTCATTTATATCAGTGACAGGCTGCTTATAAAATTCAGTTTCTTGGTAATCTGAGAGTGTTTTTCCAATAGTAGATTTATCATGAAATATAACTAATGGAGATTCGGCTTCATTTAGAAGTAAATCACTTTGAGAGCGATAGTCTATCCCGCCATAATAAAGATATCTTGATGTAGTATTAGCATCTTTTTTATTAATAGTTGGAAAGTATATATTTATTTTAGGATTGATTTTTGAAACAACATCTTCACCTGATTGGGTCAATGGTGCAATTACATAATAAAATTCATCTTTTTCAATATTCTTTAGTGCTTTTGAAATCTCTTCATGACTTTCATCCTCTATTTTATAACTTTTTAGCTCAAAAGGACGATTTTTTGCCATTAGGTATGCAAATGAAGCATTTGTTGTTGATGCAGCATATCTTCCAATTTTATTATATGGCAGAAGTAGAGCGATACGAAGTTTTTTACTTATGATTTTTGATTTTAAATTTAAGATAAGAATGTATTTCTGTCTTATCTCTTCAAGCTCTTCATTTTCCAGATTTGAATATGCATGCCCTAAAAAAGAGAATATAAAGTCATTGTCAAGATATTCTTGCAGGCACTCATCATCACATGTATAAGGGTCTAAATTTTGTACATCTACTTGCGGAAGTTCAATATTTGAAATTAAAAAGCTCTGTGCAAACAGAGCAAATGGAAATATTAGTGCAATAAAATATATTTTTTTCATATACAACTCTTTATAGTTTTTAAGTCATTTAAGGCTATTTTTTTATCATCTGGATTTCTAAGCAGATGATTTGGATGATCAATAGGAATAAGCTTATACTCTTTAAAATCTATAACATGTCCCCTTACACTTTGAAAATTTTCATTCTCCGATGTAACTTTAGCATAAGCATCTTTACCTAAAGTAACAACTACTTTTGGTTTTATAAATTCTATCTGTGAAAATAGATAATCTTTGCATGAATCCCACTCAGAACTAGATGGGGTATTTGAATTTAAAGGTTTGCATTTTATAGCATGTGTAAAGTAGACATCTTCTATTTTTAAACCTAAAACATTATTTATCATATTAGTTAAAATTTCACCTGAGCGACCTGTATAGTAGGAATTTGAACTGTCTTCGTTGACGGATACACTATAGTCGATTATCATAATATCCGCATTTTGGTTTCCAAAACCACTCATACTCTGAGTTCTTGATTTACTAAGATCGCATAGATGACATGTAGATATGTTTTTTATGAGCTCTTCAATGGAATGAGGTTTTTCATTGGAGGTTTTTTTATTTACAGAAAAAGGATCACTATACTCAAAACCAAGAGCTTTAAGCCGATACAAATTTTGTAGAAGAAGCAAGTTTTGAAAAGACCTCAATAATAAACCTTTATAAAATATATTTTTAGTATATTAAAAATGTGGTTAAAATCTACTTTATAATATTTAGGATAGAATAGTAGAAAGCACTTTTGGAGAATAATTTGAATATAAATAACGGTATATTAGAAATCAATAATTTTACATTAACATCTTCAAGAGAGGTATCAGGTGTAATCAAAAGCCTTGAGAAGCTAAAAAAAGGGAATATCTTAATTCAAATAGTCTCTTTTATGCATAATACTGTTTTGGTACAAAGTTTAAAAAGTGAACTGAGCAAAACAATTCCGGATGTTAAAATAGTATTACTAAAGCATGGTGATAAAGTTAATACAAGTTTAACTATATATACTTTAGATAAAGATATAGATACTAATAATATCAGTGATGAAATACTAAGAGAGTTATATTTACAGACAGCCCAAAAAGATTTGAGTATAGAAGAATACAGAAATAAACTTTTTAGCAGATATTTTACAGATCATTTAACAAATCTTTCAAATACATATAAACTTAGAAATGATTTAGATGAGTATACAGATTTTGCATTAGTAATATTTAATATAGATAATTTTCAAACAATTAATAATTTTTATGGTTATATAGTCGGAGATTATGTGATTGAAGAAGTTGCTAAGTATCTTCAATCACATATTCCTGAACATGAAATTTATAGACTTTCAGGTGATGAATTTGCCTTTGTTATAGATAAAGATATGGGTTTTTATGATTTGAAAGAGTATTTAAGTAATCTTTATCAAAAAATTAAAAATATTACTATTGAATATCAAGATATCAAGATATTTATTGATTTCACACTGGCCTCTTCGACGAATAAAGATAATAAAAACATATTTTCAAAAGTTTCAATGGCTTTGAGACACGCAAAAGAGATAGGTGCAGAATTTTGGATTTATGAAGATAGAATGAATTTTGAAAATGAGTATGAAAGAAATTTGGAGCTCTCTGGTATTGTTAGACATGCTGTTGAAAATTCAAATATTGTTCCATATTATCAAGCTATTGTAGATACTAAAACATCTGAAATAAAAAAGTATGAATGTTTAGCAAGGTTAATAGATAAAAATGGAAAGATATTACCTCCAACTCTTTTTATACCTGTAGCAAAAAAGATAAAAAATTATAATTTAGTAACAAAAACTATAATTAATAAATCATTTGAGACATTTGAAAATAGTGAGTATGAGTTTAGTATAAACCTCTCTATAGAAGATATTATGAGTAAAGAAATATTCAATTTTATTATAGAAAAATTAAAAAATTCAAAAGCATCAAAGAGGGTGATTTTTGAAATACTTGAATCTGATGCAATAGAGGATTTTAAAAAGGTTGAACGCTTTATCATTGAAGTAAAAAGATATGGTGCAAAAATAGCTATTGATGACTTTGGAAGCGGTTATTCAAATTTTGGATATTTAACTAGAATGAATCCTGACTTTATAAAAATAGATGGTTTCCTGGTTCAAGACATGGATACAAATAAAAATTCACTTTTAGTAGTAGAAACTATTGTAGAATTTGCACAAAAACTTGGGATTAAGACCATTGCAGAATACGTACACTCAAGTGCTGTTATGGGCAAGGTGAAAGAGCTTGGAATCGATTATTCTCAGGGATATCACATAGATGAGCCATCTATCAATCTGGGTATAAATAAATAGATTTTATAAAATAAGCTATTTGTAATATTAATATTATAGTCAGTCTTAAAATTTAATTATTAAAAAAAAATCTCTTTCTTCATTAAATAATGTTTATGCCAATAGAGACGGTTCGTCTATATAATACCCTTGAGAGTAGTCTATATGTAAATCTTTTACCTTATTCATAATAGCACTTGAGTGTACGTATTCTGCAATGGTCTTAATCCCAAGTTTTTGTGCAAATTCTACAATAGTTTCTACTACAATAAGGGAGTTTTTATCAATATCCATATTTTTTACAAGAGAACCATCTATCTTTATATAATCAGCACTAATTCTAGTCAAATATCCAAAATTTGAATAACCGCTTCCAAAGTCATCAATAGCTATTTTTGCACCATATCTTTTTACTTCAATGATAAAGCGTTCAACCTTTTTAAAATCCTCTATTGCATCAGATTCAAGTATTTCAAAAGTAACTCTTTTTGCTGCTTTAGAATCTTTTAATTTCTTCATTATAAAGATAAACATCTCTTTATCTACAATATCTTCTATAGATAAGTTTATTGTAAATTCAAAATCAATACTTTCAAATGTTTCAAATGACTTATTAATTATAGTTTTTGTTACTATGTTATAGTTTTTTATCTTTTTTGCTATAGGTATAAAGTCTACAGGGGATAATATCTTTCCGTTAATGTCAATCAGTCTTGCTAAACACTCATACTTCTTTGTTTCACCTGTTTTAGTGTCGACAATAGCTTGATAATATGGGATAACCCTAAAGTTACTTACAGCTTCTCTAACAACTTCTGAGAGTTGTAAATTTCTCTCATAATCATTTTCAAAATCCATCTTATCCTCATAAATCCAAAAAGGAACAGAAATCTCTTTTGCATGTCTCAGTGCCATTGAAACTTTTGAAAATATATTTGTATTGTCTTTGTTTGCAGATGAAGCTAGTGTGATGTCAATAAATATATTAATACCCTGATATTTAACAACAATATCTTTCATCTGCTTATAAAGATTCTCCAGGTGATCTTTTAAATCGTAAAAAAACATATTTTTATCTATAACAAAGGCAAATTCATCACCTGAAAGTCTATAAACTTTATGATCAGTAATATTTTCTTTAACATATCTTCCAACTTCTTCAATCACATAATCTCCAACCAGATAACCATAAAAATTATTAATTGTTTGAAAGTTGTCTATATTGAAAATAATCAGACTAAACTCTTCATTTTGCTCTAAATCTCTTCTTAGTTGATATACATTTGGAAGATTTGTTAAATGATCTGTAAAGTATCTGCAAAAAAGTTTATTTCTGTACTTCTCTATGCTGGTATCTTTGTATGCGCTGTCTATATATAATTTGCTTAATATTTTATTATTAAAATCTTGAGCTGGCATATCTTTTTGTAAAGTATAAACGTTTAGATATGTTTTAGATTTTTCATTGTGTTTTAGCAGGGTTATTTTAGCATGTGGAACAACAATATTTAGTTCATTATTTAAATTTTGAACTAAATCTGTATCATGCGTAAAAGATACTATATGGATAATAATATTTTTATGTTTTAATGTTTTAAAATTTTCTACTATTTGGGAGATTTCGTATGAAGATGTTACAACAAAACTATTGGTTTCTAGTATATTACTGGCTAATTCCACATTGCTCTCCAAAAATACTTTTTGTCTTAATTTTTATAAGCAAAGAGTGTTCCAAAAAAGTGATATATAGTTTTGATTTTAAGAGAATTTATAAAATAAAAGATAGGAGCTGTAAAGCCCTACCTTAAAGTAAGAGAATTTGTTATTATTCGTTAATTTCTACAACTACTGGAGTTGATTCCCACACACCATGTTTAGTACAGTAGGCATGAGCCACAAGGTTTAATTTTTTACCCATTGCTCTTACATTGAAAGTTACAGTTGTATGTGATTTTTCATTACCTAAAGTACCGGCAACAAAGTCAGCACGAGCTAAAAGAGTTTCTCCATTGTAAAGTGCAATGTTAGCAATATAGTGATCAAAATCATCCGGATGAGTATACTCTTCCCCCATTTTTACAGTAACAGCAAATACTTCACCAGCTTTTGCTGTATCTTCACAGTGAATAAACGGAGAGTGACGATCAATATAATCTTTTTTACTTTCTCTCTCTACAGTGTCTATATCTACATAACGATTAATCTTTGGCATCTAAAATCCTTTTTTATTTTAATTTATGTGACATTGTAACAATATAAATATTTACAAATAGCATAAATAAGAGTTTATTTGTCTTATTTAAGAAATATTTAAATTATACATAGATCGCTCATTTAGAGCTAGTATGATGAACATGTTGTTTTGCACCATAAGTTTTAAAAGCATAGACCTTATATATATTTAACCATAAGTAAAAGATGATTAAACTTGAAGCAAATAAAAATGCTACTGATTTGGCTACTTTTGAAGCATTGAAAAAGTTTATTCTTTTAGCCATTATAATAAATGCCCAGATAACAGCAATATAATTTATAAAAGAAAAAATTCTAAGCCAACTATCTTTTCTGCCGGCAAGTGCTTCTACCTTATCACCGCTTATTGCAAAGCCTTGCATAAGTCCGTTTGCTATGTCACTATAGTGATGTACAAAGAAAAATTCATATGTATGCGAAAGTCCACCTATTATAAAAAGAGGTGCAAAAGCATAACCCAAGGTATAAAACACTTTAGAGAAGTCCTCTTTTAGAGCTTTAGAAGCTATATACATACCACTATACACCAATGTTATAGTACTTAGCATTGCAAAAGTCAGTGCACTAATACCTATATAGTCAAGTCCATCTATAGCGATTGTTTCTTGTAAATATAGACCAAATTTTGACCAAATAAATTCATCTGCAATAGCTACACGACCAAGTGCATGATGAAAAGACATAGTTATTGATATAGCTGCTATAATTAAAATGTATGCCCAGATTTCTGCTTTGCTGGTTTGAAACTTTTTAAAGAGTGATTGTGATGGTTTTACCAGTTTAAAACTGACTGCCTCACAAGCATCACTACAATCCATACATAAGGTACAGTCAGTCATATTAGCCTTGTTGTCAAAAGTAAAAGGCTTTAGGTTGTATGTACATGCATCAGCACACTCAAATGTTGTACAACTCTTACATGTTTCTTCATAAGTTCCAAGTGTAGTAAAAGAGATTTTTCCAAATCCTCTCATAAGAGTTCCAACTGGACATATTGACTTACAGTAACCCATATCTTTATATATATAAAAAAATACTATTGAGATTGCTGTAAGAACAATAAAGAATATTGCTGAGGCTATAGGAGTTTTATAAGCTTGTGGATAAATATAATACACTACCCAAAAACCTATTACAAGTAACAAAACACCTATGAGAGGATTTTCAAGTGCTTTTGGCATCTTTTTTTTGAGACCGAATTTGGTTATATATTGTCCCATAAAACCATGAGGACAGATTCCACAAAAAATTCTACCAAAGGTTGAAAGTGTGACAACTACAAAAAATGGCCAAAATAGAGACCAAAAAATAGCAGTTGTAAAAATATTATCTTCTTTACTCGGATAGATTATCCCAAAGACTATTGCATAGATAAACAGAGCTAAAACTGCTATTTTAAGCCCCATAATAAATATTTGATTTTTAAATAAAAACCCTAAAATAGGAATATTGAAAATATCATTTTTATCTCTTTTTTGATAATCAACCATAATATCTCCTAAAATTTATAACTATAAGTTAGCATGAAGCTTCTTGGTGCAGCAGCTTTATATGTCTTATCACCATCTATATCTTTGTCAACTTGCATTGCGTAATATTCATCCGTAATATTTTTTATATTTAATTGTAGAGAGTGCTCCTTGTGTTCATAACCTATCATTAAATCAGTTACAAAATCGTAACCCTCATATTTCTCTGTATTTGCATTATCCATAAAGTAGCTTCCCCATGTCTTAGTCGTTAACCTTGCTTTAAAACCATTTACTAGGTTAAGTGTTGCAAACAAGGAGTACTGATTTTCTGGTATATACGGTAATTTATTACCCGCTCTATCATCAGTACCTTCTTCCATAAAGTTAACAAATTCAAAATTACTATATGCATAGCTACCACCAAGAGATACTTCATTGTTTATTTTATATACACCGTTTATTTCTAAACCTCGTTTTCTAGTTTTACCTGCATTCTCATAAAATGTTATCCACCCTTGCTTTACAGCAGTAATTTCATCAGTAACATCATTTTGATAAATAGCTATATCGTATGATATATTTTCAGCTCTAGTTTTAACACCTACCTCATAATTTGTACTAGTTGTTTTATCTAAAGTAGCTTTGTTTTCAATTATATTTGCTTTTATCTCACTACCTGTAGGTGCTTGATTTGCTTGAGCAATAGACATATAGATATTTATGGAATCTGAGATCGCATAAGTAAAACCAATTTTTGGGGATGTTAAATCATAAGATTCGCTTAGACTATATAGTCCATCTCCTGCATAATAAGTTGATGGACCACTAAATCCACTCCAGTTGTATTGAAGTATTTCATTACCATCAACATCAAATTTTATGTTATCAATTCTTAAACTTAAATCTATAGATAATTTTTCTATTGGACTAAATGTCTCTTGCGCATATATACCATAGAGTGTTGATGTACTATCCTCTATATTTGCTAAATCACCTCTGTTATTTGATAATGTCGTAGAAATAGCAGTACTAGGACCTGCTTCATCTGTAAAGTCTGCATATGTGTATTTTTTAGAATCCTTTGTTATATCTGTTTTTGCAGTTACCCCAAATACTAATGTTGCATCATTACCAAATACTTTGTGGAAATAGTTTGCTTCTAAATCCATACCAAATACTGTGTTCTCATCACTATCATTTATCATTGCTGTAACTGGGTGAAAATGTTCCCAAGTATTAAAATAAAATCTTGGTTTGTAAGTGATGTCTCCAACCTCTTTTTCATACTTTGCATTGATAGCAAATATTTTTGAGTCTCTTGAACTATGTTGCCATGGTGATGATGTATCATGCTGTTCGCCAGTATCTTTAAATATCTCAAATTCAGCATCTGTCATAGAAGCCGGTATTTGCATATTTGATTCAGTATATGAAAATTCTGTTTCTATTGTAGATTCATCCTCAAATATATGGCCATACTTTAGACTAAATTGAGTAGCATCAAACTCATTGTTATCTCTCCAATTGTTGTCGATTTTTCTAGTGCTTAAGGTAGCTGAAACAAAATCATTTTCACCTAGAGCATCTCTAACTTTTAAATTAAGATTTTTTTGTCCATCATCACCGATACCGATTTTGAATCTATTTTTATCATCATGAAAAACCGACTTAGTAATAAGCTGAATTACACCACCAACCGCATTTACAGCATTTATAGAACCTGGTCCCTTTTGCACTTCAAGAGAAGATACATCCTGCATATCTATAAAGTCAAATCTAGTAAAAGAATCCGGATCTGTCAGCGGAACACCATCTTTCATTACCATTACTTCTCTTACACCATATCTGGCTTTTAGTCCAGCTCCTCTAATGATGAGTCTGGGACTTGGAGAGTTTGTAGAAGACTCTGCATTTACTCCCGGAATATTCTCTATGGCTTCTTGAATATTTAAAATATTTTTATCTTCAATTGTTTTTTCATCAACAACGGCAATAGATTGAGATACTTCCTTTGTACTTGTTGATATCTTTGTTGCTGTAACACTTATGGCATCCAGGCTTACTTCCTGCGCATTTAATGATGATATAGCTAACAATGCAGCTATTGAATATCTAATTCTCATATTTTTCCTATGTTTTTAATTTAATTTTTTAATTTAAGAGGACTTTAACAAAGGAGTGTTAATTATATGTTAAATTTTGAACCACTTTTGTAAAATATAAAGAAGTAATAAAAGCACTCTTTAACCAAAAAATAGATAAAATCGCGACAATAATATTAAATAAAGAGTTTATGACATGTTAAAACCATTATTAATTGAAATTGGTGTTGAAGAGCTTCCAGCGGTTCCGCTTTTAAAAGAGTTAAAAAATATTGAGAAAAAATATGCTGATATTTTGGAGAAAAACTCTCTTTTAGGTGAATTTGAATTTTATTATACTCCTCGTCGTTTAGTTATCTGGCATAGAGAGTTTAAAACTTCTCAAGATGATAGTGTTGAAGAGTTCTATGGCGCTCCTCTAGCTGTTGCATATAAAGATGGTGAGCCAACACCTGCTGCAAATGGTTTTGCCAAGAAGTGCGGAGTTGCACTTGAAGATATAGGTAAAGCAGAGAAGGGTGGTAAAGAAGTTCTTTACTATAAAAAAGATGTAAAGGGTAAGGCATCAACTGAACTTTTATCAGACATTATTGAGACATGGATTAAGTCACTTGATTTTGGTAAATCTATGAGATGGGGAAGTGCAGTAGAGAGTTTTATCAGACCTATCCGCTGGGTTAATGTGCTTCTTGGTGATGAGCTGGTTGATGTTGAGCTTTTTGGTGTTCGTTCATCTAAAGAGACTTTTGTTCACCGTATCAGTAATTTTGATGCTGTAGCTGTTGATGGAGCAAAAGAGTATTTTGAAATTCTAAAGAAAAGTGGTGTAACACTTTTTCCCCAAGACAGAACAGTTAAAATACTTAATGACTTTAAAGCTATAGAGACACAAAATGGTGTAACTATAGAAGTAGATGAAGATCTGCTTGATGAAGTTGTAGCCATTACTGAGCATCCAACAGCACTTTTAGGCTCATTTGATGAGGAGTTTTTAAGACTTCCTCCAGAAGTTATCATCACTTCTATGAAAGAGCATCAAAGATACTTTCCTGTATTTAAAGACGGCAAGCTAATAAACAAGTTTGTTGTTGTCTCAAATGCACTTACAGATGACTTTTCTAAAGTTGTTGAAGGTAATGAAAGAGTGCTTCGTCCTCGTTTAGCTGATGGACTTTTCTTTTACGATAATGATTTGAAAAACGGGCTAAATACAGACGGACTTGAAAAAGTTGCATTTTTTAAAGGTCTTGGAAGTGTTGCAGACAAGATAGAGCGTGAGAAAAAGATAGCAAATACTCTGTTTGAAATGTATAAGCCAAGTGCCAAAAAAGAGGTATTAGACAGAGCTGTAAGTCTTGCAAAAGCTGACTTGATGAGTGAGATGGTATATGAGTTTACAGAGCTTCAAGGTCTTATGGGTTACTACTATGCAAAAGAAGCTGGTGAAAGCTTAGATGTAGCTACATGTATAAAAGAGCAGTATCTTCCAGATGGTGAGGATAGTGAGCTTCCTTCATCGGTCTTAAGTGCAATAGTAGCTATGAGTATAAAGCTAGATACTCTTTTAGGGCTATTTAGTGTAAATCAGATACCAACAGGCTCACGTGACCCATTTGCTCTTCGTCGTGCCGTTAATGGGCTTCTTAGGATTACTAAAGAGCATAACTTGGAGTTTGATATAGTTGATACTCTTAAAAGGTTGTCTAGTGAGTATGCAGAGATTGACATGTCAAAACTCGAAGCTTTCTTTTTAGAGAGAGTTAAACAGTACTTCAAAGTAAATCCATCTATTATAGAAGCTGTACTGGCTTCAGGAGAGAGAGAACTGCTTGCAATGGGTAAAAAGATAGAGGCACTTGATACTATGGTAAACAGTGAAGGTTTCAGTGAGTCTTTTTCTACATTTAAGCGTGTTGCAAATATTACTAAAGATATTGACATGTCAAATGAAATGTCGGTTGATGGCAAGCTTTTTGAAGAAGAAGCAGAGAAAGTTCTACATGTAAGATATATAGAAGTCTCTACATGTCAATACAACTCTTATGAAGAGGAACTAGATGCACTTTTAGGTCTAAAACCGGAACTTGATAAGTTCTTTGAAGATGTAATGGTAAACGCTGAAGATGCGGCTGTTAAAAATAATAGAAAATCTTTAGTGGCTTCTATCTATAAAAGTATTTTGAAAATAGCGGATATAAAAGAGGTTAGTATATAAATTATTTAATTATCCCAACAAGTACTTTCTTTGATGTTAGTGCCTTGACAAGTGAATTTTTTATTGACATGTATCCCTCTCTGTTTTGAATTAAAATTTTCTTATCTCTTGTCTCTTGTCTTTTAATGGAATCTATTTCTTTTTTCAGATTGGAATATTGTGTTATTATAGATGGTTTTAAGATATTAGAGGTCAATTTCTCCTTGTCCTCTTGCAGGATATGTACATTCTCTCTTATTTCTCTTACATCCTTTGCTAATATAGTTTTTTCATCTTTATCTTTTAATGAATCTATAGTATCGAGATATATATTTAGCTTTTTCATATCATGAGATATAGTTTGTGATATTTTTAGTATCTCTTTATTTAAACCATTATTATATTCTACAGGTGAATGACCCCCGATATATAGCTTTCTGATGTCCTCTTCTAGTTCATTAACTACATCTTTCATTATTTCTAGAGATATTTCTGTTTTAATATATATTTTTACAATAGAGATCATCGATGCTACATTCCACTTTAAACCATTTTCTGCTTCTATTTCTGGAACTTTATATTTTTTCCCATTTTGCACAATAATATTTAGAGAATAATATTTTAAAAATTCCATCATATATTGATTTGAAGCACTTATTTCAGCCAATATAAAATTGGCTATATAACCAAATACTTCTTTAAAATGTATTCTAAATACATAGCCGGAAAATCCTTTAAAAAATTCATCACTATTATCAAATGAATTAACTAAATGATCTTTGGTTATTGATTGTATAAGTGAAAATGCATATTTTTCAAAGGTCATATTATTGATCTGTTTATCAACAAAATATATATTAACAAATTCTTCTGCAACAAAGTAAAAAAAGTTTTTATTCTCTTCTTTTATGAAAAACTCTTTATAAAAAGAGTTGAGTCTATCCTCATCGATACCATTGAATCTGTTTGCAATAGTATCTTTTTTATCATCAGCAACTTTATCTATCTTCTTATCATCAAATAATTTTATAAATATTTGATTATTTTTAATGACAATAATGTCACTGTCATTAAGTTCAAAAGCTTCTCTGATTGCAAATTTAAGTAGTTCTTTTTTGTTTATTTCTTCATTATTGATTGACGCTATAAAGTGATTTAACTCTAATGTCAGCTCTTTCTGTATACATATTAAATCTTTTTTGAAGTTGTAATTTTCTTGAATCAGATGTTCATTAGCTTCCATAATATTTATAATAGCATCTAAGTTTATACTGTCTTTGGGCTCTGTTTTATATGAAAAAACTTTTAGACGGATTTGATCTTGTGAAATTTTGAATAAGAATGTGCCAACAGGTTCAAAATACTCTCTAAAAGCTTGTTCTATTGTTAACTTATTTTTATTGTCTAAAATATCTTGGTCAGCAAAATTTTTATTAAGATATGCAAATAGTTTTATATTATCTTCATTAGTCCACTTAAAATCAATTGATGGATTATCAAGATTTGATTTAAAGTAAAGCTTTAATTTTTGTAATAGCACATCATTTAGCATCTTAACTTCTTGTTTATAGTTTATAGAAATTATACAGTTTATTGTCAAAAATGAAGTTGGGAAGTATTGCAATCCGACTATCTTTATAAAAAGACTCGCGACTTTCCGTCCTTACCTCACGATAAGTTTGACTTTATACTTAATAATACACAATTTTACTACAGGAAATTTAAAAATAAATAAAAATAAATATTTTAAATAATATTTTTAATTAAACTATTGGTTTAAGTAATTCAACTATATCTTCATATCCGTTCTTTTGGGCATGATACAGAGCTGTGTTTCCATCTAAATCTTTTATGTTAATATCAGCTCCATTTTCAATTAACAATAAAGTAATTTCGTAAAATCCATGTTTACATGCTAAAATCAGAGCAGTCATCCCAAGTGAACTCCTAAAGTTTACATTACTACCATGTTCAATAAGTGATTTAACCAATTTTTCATCTCCACAACATGAGCTTGGCAAGAGCAGTGTGTAGCGATTTTCAAAAACTTCATCAGGGTTTTGTCCATTATCTAAGTAGTGTAAAATAGTTTGATATTGCTTGGTGTTTGTTTTTCTGCAATATTTTGACTCTTTATTTGCAAGTTTTTTGCCTATTTTAATTATTGTGGTATGTCTGTCATCAATATCTAATGCTTTTTTCTTTGACTCTATAAATGCTGTATCACTAAACAAAAAATATGGGATTAAGCTTAATAAGTGAATTGTAAGTGGTAAAAATAAAATTATATACCAGTAAGATTTTAAAGGATCATCTGAAAAATAGTAAATAGAAGTAAATACAGTAATTAATAAAATAACGATATTAAGTGGTATAAATTTTAATGCTTTTTTAATTTCAAAAGGTATTTTTGGAAGAGCTAATTTAAGAGCTTCTTCTTCTGAACGGATATAGACACTGTTTTGTATGTTTATAGTAGTTGTTATTGCTATAAACTCGCCTATGATAAGAAGTATTATGGAATATATAATAAAAATGTCCCATACAAAGTTTTTATTTGTAAATTCATAAGCTAAAAAAAACAGTGCAATAAACCCAACAGATATAGAGGCGTAAAGATTGTTTTTTGTCATACTTGTTAACTTACTTTTATTATTGTTGGCGGATTTGTTGAGAAAGCTTTTTTAAATGCATTTGCTCTTATATCTTTTAGTTTTCCGCCTGCTATTGGAGGTAGAAAATATGCTCTTTCCTGACTTTCATCTGCATCATAGTTGTTGTCATACATAAATGCTATCTCTTTTCCAAGTTTTTGTACATGCTCTGATAGTGCTCTCGCATAGATAATAATCGCTTTGTGATGTCTGTCGTATTTGTTTCCAGAACCAAAGAAAACAAACTTACCGCTCAGACGAATATTTGGAATATCCTGGTAGTTCAACTCTTTGTCGTAACGAGTCAGTTGATTAGAAGAATATCTGTCTAAGTCAGCATCAAACTCTTCTAAGATAGGAGTAGGCTCAATATTGGGCTTATTAAGTGAAAAAAGATACTTTATCTCGATAAGTTTTCCTCTGTAACCATCTTTGATAGCAGATGAGAACAGCCCGCAATTTTTATCAAACCCCAATTCACTGAATCTACCGTCAAACTCATAACCCTGAGACTCTAGACTGGCATCATCTCTATACCCAACCGGCGCTATGGTCGGATTGTATAAAAATATAGTTCCTGCTACCGTCTTACGCTTTTTTTTAAGCATCTGTTCTAGTTGGTCTATATCTATAATCTCATCATCTTCTTGTATATAAATATACTGCTCTTGTATATACTCTAAATCTATATTTGTTGAAAATTTCCCAAATGTTTGCATAAAAATCCTATTAATAATTATAGGCAATTATACTATAAAATTTTAATTGATTTGAATCAAGATAAGAATTTCTTATGTACACTATACTATCGCCAAGCTAATAGGAGGGGTATTAGCTGTGAAGCATTAAACTTCACAAAGTTAAATTACAACATAAAGGGGTATAGGATGAACGCAAAAATTCTATCAATATCAATTATTGTTGTTGCACTAACATCTAGTATGTGTAATGCAAATAGTATGACTCACTATGAGAAAATAGACAATATGCCAGTTATTGGAAATTTTCTTTCAACAAAACAGGAATCATACGATGTGAAAAATTCACATTATAGGGAAATAAATAAATTACCGGTAATAGGTAATTTTTTGAATACGCACTCTATCGAAAAAACAGGAAAAGTAGATAGTATGCATATTTCACACTATGATAAGATTAGCAGTTTACCGGTAATAGGTAGATAGTTTTCTTATCCTTCACTCGCCTTAAACTATCTCTTGATAGTCTAAGGCATCTTACTTTATCTTACAAGTGTCAGCTTATATAACTCTTATCCAAATCATATTATAATTCGTAGCAATTAAAGGTACCTGATGATTTATATGATTTTTTTGTTTTTTACATTTGCCATTTTAGCTTTTGTATTTTATCATTGGCAGTATTTTATGGTGTTTTCACCAACCTATCATCGAGAAGAAGAGCTGGATGATGATTTTGAAATATTAAGTATAGTTACAGATGATGGAGTTGAGCTTGAAGGCGTTGTGTATGAACCAAAAGAGTTATACAGAAAACTAGCTGACATAGATTCAACGCTACTGTTCTTTGGTGGTAAAATGCATGACAGCGTAGGGTTAATAAAGAGACTATCCTCATCGTTTCCACACACTAGAATAATTACTTTTAATTACAGATCATATGGCAAAAGTGATGGAACTATAAATGAGAAAAATATTTTTAAAGATGGACTTAAAGTAGCAGAGATTGTCCAAAAAAATTATGGTGATTTTTATGTCTTAGGTTTTTCATTAGGTTCTAGTATCGCTTCATATGTTGCGAGTAAAATAAGTGTCTTAGGACTCTTTTTAGTAGGTCCCTTTGATTCTATCCCGCTTCTTATGAAAGAGAAGTATGGATTTAATATGAGATGGCTATCAAGATATAAATTTGATAAAATTAAACTTGTAAAAAAGGTTGATGCCAAGACTTATATTTTTGCTAGTAAAAAAGATGAAGTGACGTATATAAAAAATGCTAGAAATTTAAAACAACATGTGAAGAATTTAACACTATACAAAGAGCTCGAAGATCTGTCACATGGTGAACTGCTTTTTGATAAAGAGGTAGTAAAGTATATAAATGAGGTAATTAAATAATGGAATTAGGATTTATTTTAAAGAAGTTTATAACTTTTTTTGTTGAACCTTTAGGGATAATATTAGCGCTTTTTGTTTTTGGAATTTACTTTCTGTATAGAAATAAAAATAGTTTGGCAAAACTGTTTCTTACTTTATCACTAGGATTTTTACTGCTGTTTTCATATGGACCATTTTCTAACTTTTTAGTTAAAAATCTAGAAAATCAGTACCCTAAGTATGATTATAAACAGGATATAAAATATATACATGTACTAGGGTCTGGACACAATACAGATGAGTCTCAACCACTATCTTCTCAAGTATTTAGTAAAAGAGTTTTAGAGGGCGTGATAATTCATAAAAAGATATATGGCTCTAAAATCATCTTTACAGGTTATGAGGGAAAAACAAATATAACAAATGCTCAAATGAATGCCAACTTGGCAATAGCACTGGGTGTAAAAGAGGAAAACATTATTATTAATGGCAAATCTAAGGATACAAAAGAGGAAGCCATTTTTACTAAAAGTTTGTTAGGAGATGAGCCTTTTGTTCTAGTGACATCAGCAACACATATGCCAAGGTCTATGAAGCTCTTTAAATCTCTTGGATTAAATCCGATTCCTGCTCCAACAGACTTTCATAAAAGAGAGCTAAGTAGCTATTTTTATGCACCTGGTATCGGTTCATTGGAAAACTCTAGAATGGCAATGCATGAATATATTGGAATTTTGTGGGCAAAGATTAAAGAGTAAGTTAATATGTGATTTTAGCTAAGTAGAGACCATTGCATTTAGCAGGTTTTATCTTATGGTTTTTCTTACACTCTAGTTGCTCTAAAATTTCACTGGAGTTTAAAGCTAGTAGTGCCCCAACCATTAGTCTGATTTGACTTCTTAAAAACCCATTTGCCTCGAAATTTAGGATTATATAACCATTATACTTATACGCAAAAGCTTTGAAAACGGTTCTACATGTAGAGTTAATGTCACTTCCTCTTTTCATAAAATATTTGAAGTCAAAGTCTCCACGAAACAGCTTTATATTTTTCTTTACAGTCTCAAAGTCCACAGTATCTAAAAAAGTTATAAAGTCATCCTCAAAAGGGTTACTTTCTCCCTCTTTTATTATATATCTATAAAGCCGTTTTTTGGCACTGTATCTTGCATGAAAATCATTAGCTACTTCTTTTATATTTTTAACATGTATAGATTTTGGAAGCATCTCGTTTAAAGTTTTTTTTAGCTTTTTAAGGTCACTCCAAAACTCAGGCAGATCAATATGGCAAACTTGTCCGGTAGCATGAACGCCCTTGTCTGTTCTTCCGCTTGCAATAACTTTTGTGTCTATGTTTATTTCACGCAGAACATGCTCTAAGTTCCCTATTATTGTATTTGGTGAGCTTTTTTGTGTTTGTGAGCCAAGGTAGTTTGTACCGTTATAGACAATAGTTAAAGCACATCGCATTGTATATTAGAACTTGGAAACTATATATTTTTGATAAATTATATATGTGGCAACTGTCCAACCGATAATTAAAACAGGAATGGTGTAAAAAGATAAAGCTGGTTGCAGAACTAAAGCAAGAGTATCATAAATTAAAATTCCTGAAAATAGAAACAGATAGACTTTTCCTTTTTGATGTCTGGCGTGGACTATCCCTATACTTGCTATTAAGAACAGGCTTAATACAGGGAAAATACTAAATAAAATATCTGTAATTAACATTCTGGTTCTTTTCTTTGATGCTGTCTCAGGCAACCAATACTCCATAGGTGTTTTATATTTATGAAGATCAGTTTGCATGGTATTATTGATATACATTGTCTCAAAATCAATCTGAGTAAATTTTTCTTTAGAGTAGCTGTACCCCTCTCCAGAACTTAGTTTAAGTCGTAAAATTCCAGACTCATTTATTATCTCTGCCTTTTTTGCTCCTATTAGAACCTCTTCTTCTTGATTTTTATTAAAAAGAATTACATCAGAGTAGGTTTCATTGCCATTATCTTTACCAATATAGAGTAACCACTCTCCAAACTTATGTCCAAACTCAGAAGCAGATAGATTAAACTTTGCTTCACTTTTTTTATAAGATATAAAGTTACTGGATAAAACCTTGGCATGTGGAAATAGTACAAAAAAGTTAAATAAAAGAATAGTAGAGAGGAACAGAGCAGGTGTGAATAGTGTTTTTAATATAAGTTTAGGGTGAATACCCAGCGCAAAAAGAACAACAATTTCATTATCATTTGATAATTTAAACAGTGTTAACGTTGCAGCTACAAAAAATGAGATTGGCAGTGTATAAAAAAGAAGCTCAGGTACTATAAAGAAAAAAAGTTTGGCCATTTCCCATAAAGAGAGTTGTATAACTGCTGTATAAGTAGCTAATTTGATAAGAAAAACTACAGAAGCAATAGAAAAAAGCGGTAAAAATATTGATATAAATATAATCCAAAGAGATTCTTTTATATATTTTTGTAGAATATTCATCAGTAATTTGCCTCGATATAGGCCATAATAGGGCTGTCAAAGATATATACTATAAATGTAGCTAAAGCTAAAAATGGCACAAAAGGAACAGTTATATGCTCCTTAGAATTTCTAGTAAGTACGAGCATAACAGGTAGTGCTAAGAGAGCCGATAAAAAGATAGCTGTAAGTGTGAGTTTTACTCCAAGAAGGGCTCCCATTGTTGCAGCTACCATAATATCACCTTCACCCATTGCTTCTATGAAAGGGTATGTATGATAATTTTTAGTCCAAGGTGTTATCGTTTTGTTCGAGTGCCTATGTGCAGATGATGTTAGCATGTAAGACATTGCAAATCTAAGCAGAGTAAATCCACCGGCAAAAAGTATTGCATTTTGAAAGTTTGTAAAAATTCCCTGTAGACTCCAAGCTCCTATTATTGCAAAAAACATAGCTAGGAGATTAAGAGAATCCGGAATCATTTTATATCTAAAGTCAATAACAGAGAGTGCAAGAAGCATAAAAAAGCTAAACGCTATAAAAATAACAGGATAACTAAGTCCAAACTTATTTGCTAATATTAAAAAAATCAGACCGGAGGCAAGTTCAATCAATGGATATTGTACCGATATTTTTGCATTACAAAAAGAGCATTTTCCTCTTAAAAATATCCATGAAAACAGGGGTATGTTATGCCAAGGTTTTAAATTTTCACCACATGTCGTGCAGTGAGAGCCGCCAAAAATTATGCTTTCATCTTTAGGAATACGAAGTATAACAACATTTAAAAATGAACCAATAAGTACACCGAGTATAAAAGCAATAATAAGTTCCATTATTTTAGCCCTCCGAATCTTCTTTCAATCTTTTTAAAATCTTTTATAATTTTTTCCAGTTCATTTGTCGTAAAATCCGGCCATAGAGTATCTGTAAAAAAAAGTTCTGCATAAGCAGCTTGCCATAGCAAAAAGTTGGACAGTCTGTGATCTCCGCCTGTTCTAATCAGTAAATCAACACTGTGTTTACAATCAAGAGCATTTGAGAGCATAGCTTCTGTTATATCTTTTTCACTATTTTTAATACTGTTAAGGGCTCTTAATATCTCATCTTGTGCACCATAGTTAAGTGCAAGTGATTGAACCAAACCATCACAGTGAGCAGTTTTTTCTTGAATATTTTGAATAGTTTTTCGCAGGGATTTTGAGAATGCTCTCAGATCACCAATAGGTTCAAAACGAATATTGTTTTTGATATAATTTTCCAGTTCATCTTTTAGATATTTCTCTAAAAGCTTCATTAAAAATTCAACTTCTAAGCGAGGTCTTTTCCAGTTTTCTGTTGAAAAAGCATAAAGTGTTAATCTCTCAATATCTTTGTTATTTGAGCAGTAAGTTGTAATCTCTTTAACAACTCTTCCTCCAGCTTCATGACCTTTTACTCTTTTTTTGTCTTTAAGCTCAGCCCAACGACCATTGCCGTCCATAATTATTGCTATATGTCTTGCTCTATTCATATGCTTATAAACTCTTTGCATGCTCTAGGATATCAAATGATACACTGAGCTTGTCTGCTAAAGGGATTGATTCTATTCTATCTGGAAGTATAAAATCTATAGTGTTTGTATCGCTGCCAAAGCTTGAAGAGTCTTTTAAAATATTCAAGCATACTGCATCTACGTCTTTATTGTCAATCATTTTTGAAGCATTTGTTACAGCACTTTCTTCATCCATCTCTGCTTTAAAACCAATAGTTGTTATATCCGTTTTATCAATAGAACCCAAAATATCTATATTTTGTTTCAGTTTTAAATCCCACTTATTGCCAAGTGCTTCTTTTTTTAGTTTCCCCTCTTGTGCAAAGGCAGGTATATAATCACTTATTGCAGCTGCCATAAAGAGATATGGCCTCTTTTGAATCAAGTGAATCTGCTCATCTCTCATAAGAGTTGCCTTAGAGAGTTTTCCTTTTTTAGCAACGCGAATAGAGTCAGTTAGATATTCAAGCATCTCATCTGAACTCTTTACATCTATAGTGTTTGTATCGCTGCCAAAGCTTGAAGAGTCTTTTAAAATATTCAAGCATACTGCATCTACGTCTTTATTGTCAATCATTTTTGAAGCATTTGTTACAGCACTTTCTTCAT
>DAOVJL010000067.1 GCA_030673275.1 Sulfurimonas sp. | reverse complement strand
CAAGAAGATGAAGTCTCGTTTAACTTTATAGCTGAGAATATAAATCATAATGAAGAGAGACTTATCTCAGTAACTGCTGAGGGAGATGATTTTTTTCTGCTTGTAAAAGAAGAAGACAACAGAAGCCTCCTAAAGACTGATAAATTAACAAGACCTGCATCTATATTTAGTGTGCATAAAGCACTCTTAGCATATGCAAAAAAAGCTAAGCTTGATGTTATAAGCTCAAATGTTCCCCAGTATCAAAAGAATATTCATCTAGAAGATGTAAGTGCTTTAAAGAACATAGAATACTTCGCTTCAAGTTTTAAAACTGATAAAGAGGTAAGAGTAGAAGTTGGCTTTGGTTCAGGCAGACACCTTCTGCATCAAGCGGCAAATAATCCGGATATACTTTTTATCGGCATTGAGATACATAGACCATCAATTGAACAGGTACTAAAGCAGATAACAATTCAAAATCTGGATAACCTGCTTGTTCTTGATTATGATGCAAGACTTTTTATGGAGTTGATTCCATCAAATATTGTAGGAAAAGTTTATGTGCATTTTCCAGTTCCATGGGATAAAAAACCTCATAGAAGAGTTATCTCAACTTCATTTATACAAGAGGCAAGAAGAGTTCTAAAAGTTGGTGGACAGTTAGAGCTTAGAACAGATAGCGAAAACTACTATGCTTACTCTTATGAAACATTTATAGCTTTTAATAAAACTACACTTCATATAAATAAAAACAAAGATATTGCAATCAGCTCCAAGTATGAAGATAGATGGAAAAAAATGGAGAAAAATATTTATGATGTGACCATGATAAATGAAGAAGATTCTCCTGCTCTATCATTAGAGGGTGATTTTACTTTTTGCGATGTAAAGTTGTCAGGTGATGAGATTGTAAAACTACATAAAAAGACACAAAAATTTGATGGTGGTTTTATCCATTTTGAGAGAGCATATAAGCTTAAAAATGGCGTAATGCTTCGTTTGTCTATGGGTAGTTTTGACAGACCGGAACATCTATACCTGATTGTAGATAATAATTCTGCAAACTATTTTCCATCACTTCCGCTAAAGTCAAAGAGTAATCTTTTAGCACATACATTTTTAGATAAGGTACTTCATGGATAAAGTTATAATAGCTAAAGATTTGTCACTATCATATTCAAATAGTGAGACTATTATTAATAAAGCAAATTTTTCTGTAGATTCAGGAAGTTTTGTTTTTATTACCGGGGCTAGCGGAAGTGGAAAATCTACACTTTTAAAGTCTCTTTTTGGAGCACTTAAACCAAAGCAGGGAAGTCTTGTTGTCGGCGGAGTGGAATTAAATAGCGTTTCACGCTCAAAGCTAAACTTTTTAAGAAGACATATAGGAATAGTTTT
Organism: Sulfurimonas sp.; assembly: GCA_030673275.1. Lineage (GTDB taxonomy): Bacteria > Campylobacterota > Campylobacteria > Campylobacterales > Sulfurimonadaceae > Sulfurimonas. The sequence continues at coordinate 5,320 of DAOVJL010000067.1, read as the reverse complement.
TCAAGATTACAAGCTTGTAAAAGAGTGGAGTATTGATAAAAATATTATGCTTCCCCTAATTATAAACGGATATGTAAAAAGTGTCGCTCAAAATCAGGTTGACAAACTTTTAAAACATGTCAGATTGAATCATCAAGCAGGAAAACATCCCTTAGAACTTAGTGGTGGTGAACAGCAGAGAGTTGCAATGGCTAGAGCGCTTGCACATAATCCTATTTTAATTTTAGCAGATGAACCTACAGGTAACTTGGATGAGTACTCTTCAGAACTTATTTGGAAATTGCTTGAAGGTGCAAATGAACAGCTAAAAACCACAGTCATTGTTGTAACGCATAATATCCCTCAAACATTAAATGTTGATTATAAGCATTATCATATAGAGTATGGGAGTATTCATGAAGTCAATTAAAAATCATCTCTCACTTGTCATTGCCCTCTTAAGTATACTTTTTTCAATACAGGTTTTTTTTGTAGTAGACAGGTCAATAGATGCATATAAAGAGAATCTTGCAAATAATTATTCAGTAATAGCAGTTAGTCAAAAACGCTTAAGCAATCATGATATTTTAAGTATAAATAAAATAATATCAAATGTTGAAGAACTCTCACCGGATAGTGTTATAAAAAGATTAAACAGTAATATGCAGAGTAAAAATGTCGAACTGTTAAAGCTCTCATTGCCAAAATTTTATAAGATAACTCTTACTTCCTATCCAAGCCCTGAGGAAGTTAGCAGACTAACTGCTGATTTGTTAAGAAACAGTTCAATTACTAAAGTAGAAAATTTTTCTAGCACTCATAGCACCACATACAAGCTTTTGCTTCTCTTTAAAAATGTTGTTGCTATTTTTGCTTTGGTGGTTATTGTCGTTACCTTATTGCTTATATTTAAAGAGCTTAAAATCTGGCAATATAAACATAATGAGCGTATGAGTATTATGGGACTTTTTGGAGCAGCTCTATGGCTTCGTTCCGCAGTTTTGTTTAGGCTTGCAATAGTTGATGCATTGATTGCGAGTTTTTTAGCATTTGGTATTTTTATATATATCTCTTCATCTCCCTGGGTACTTCAGCAGTTTAGTAATATTGGTATAAGCGTAGTTATTTTTAATCCTTTAGAAGACTTCGCAATACTTTTAGGTGTCGCTTTGTTAATCTCAACACTTCTTGCATCTCTGATAGTTATAGGTCATAAAGAGGAAGTATGATTCGTTTATTAATGATATTTACCCTTGTCTTTTTGCTTTTAGAAGCAAAAAGCAGTGTTGATTCTAAAATAAAAAAAGCAAATACAAAAATAAGCTCATATTCCAAAAATTATGAAAAAATAAATAAAAAAATGGCTCAAAATGCAAGAGCAATTTTAAAACAAAAAAGAGCAATTTTAAAAGAGCAAACTCTTCTAAAAAAACTAAAAAAAGAGCTCTTAAATAAAGAAAAAAATTACGAAGAAAACAAACTTTTGCTAAAAGAGCTTAAAAACTCTCAAGAAATACTTAAAAAAGACGGAGATTCTTTAGAAGAGGAACTTGCTTTTACAATAGCTCAAAGTGTCTCTTTGTCAATTGTTTTAGAAGAGGAATATACTTCCAGTCAAGAGTCTATTATAGAGTTTGAAGTTCTTCAGCTTATGTTAAAAAATGCGAAAGTAAAGATAAAAAGATTAAACAGTAAATTTTACAATAACTCTAAAAATATAGATATGTTAAGTAGAAAAGCCAGCAACCTGGAGGTTGCAATAGCAATTATTGATAAAAAAAGAAAAGATGTTGTAAATACACAGGGAAAAAATAAAAAAGCTCTAAAAAAATTGAAAATAGCAAAGTCATCATATAAAAAAGAATTAAAAAAAGTTTTGAGAAAACAAGATACTCTTAAAAGAACTTTGTCTAAATTAAATATTATAAAAATAGATGAGATTAAAAAAGCAAAAGAGGAAGCGGCAAGAGTAAAAGCATTTAATTCTAAGACAATTATTTCAGATAAAGATTTACCAAAAGTTAAACAGCATGGCAGTAGCTATCAAGCTGCAAAAACAAAAAGATATAGAGGTAAAAAAACCATTGCTCCATTTGAACCATACAAGATAACTAAAAAATATGGAACATATACAGATCCTATCTATGGCATAAAAGTCTTTAATGAATCTATATCTCTAAAAGCGAATAAAAAAAATACTAAAGTTAAAACTGTGTTTAACGGTAAGGTTATATATGCTGATAAAACAGCGGTTTTAGATAATATTGTGATTGTTGAGCATCGTAACGGACTTCATACAATTTATGCAAATCTTTCTCAAATCTCACCAAATATTAAAAAAGGTAAAAAAATCAAGAAGGGCTATACAATAGGACGTGTTAATGATGAACTGATATTTGAAGTTACTCAAAAATCGTACCATATAAATCCTATAAGACTTTTTCAGTAATCTTATAAATTTTGATATAATTTCAAAAACGAAACTAAGTCAAGTTTCTCTAAAAAAATTCAGGTAAAGAAAAATATGAACTTTATTCAAACTCGCGGAAACGACCAAAACAAACTTCAAAGTATTACATTCTCACAAGCCATCTTAAGTCCTATTGCTTCATATGGTGGTCTTTATGTACCACAAGAGCTGCCAGAGCTGGGCGTTGAGTTTTTAAATAAACATATTAACTCTTCATACAAAGAGTTGGCATCTGACATGTTAAATCGTTTTGAAATAGATATTGATAAAAATGTAATAGAAGAAGCACTGAGTCTTTATGATAAATTTGATAATCCTTCAAATCCTGTACCTGTAGTAAGAGTAAAAGAGAATCTTTATGTAAGTGAACTTTATCATGGACCGACTCGTGCATTTAAAGATATGGCGCTTCAACCTTTTGGTGTAATCTTGTCTTCAATAGCTCAAAAAAGAGATGAGAACTACCTTATTTTAGCTGCTACAAGCGGAGACACTGGACCAGCTGCACTAGAGACTTTTAAAAATCGTGCAAATGTTAAAGTAGCATGTCTTTATCCTGATGGTGGAACTAGTGATGTTCAAAGACTTCAGATGGTTACAGAAGATGCTTCAAACTTAAAAGTTATCGGTATTAACGGTGTTTTTGATGATGCACAAGCTGCACTGAAAAGACTTTTAGCATCTGATGATTTTAAATCTGCTCTTAAAGAAAAAAATGTTTCACTCTCTGCTGCAAATTCAGTAAACTTCGGAAGAATTATTTTTCAAATCATCTACCATATTCACAGTTACCTAGAATTAGTTCGTCAAGGTGCTGTTGTTATGGGTGAAAAAGTTTATCTTAATGTTCCAAGTGGAAACTTTGGTAATGCTCTTGGTGGTTACTATGCTTTAAAAATGGGACTTCCGGTTGAGAAGATTATTATCTCTTCAAATGAGAACAATGTCCTAACAAGACTATTTACAACTGGTAAGTATGATATAAGAGGTGAAAGCGTAATAGGTACAACTTCTCCCGCTATGGATATTTTAAAATCATCAAATGTTGAGAGAGTTTTATTTGATATGTTTGGAGAAGTTAGAACTAAAGAACTTATGAATGATTTAGAAGTAAATCATTCTTATGAGTTAATTAGCGATGAGTTGATAAAACTTCAGAAAGTTTTTGCAGCTGATTTTTGTACTGGTGATGAGGGTAAAAAGTATATAAAAGATACATTTAGTAATCATGGTTATCTTATGGATCCACATACTGCTACATGTTTTAAGTCTTACGAGACAATTTCAAATCCAGCAATAAAAACAATAGTTTACTCAACTGCTGAGTGGACAAAATTTTCTCCGGTAATTGCTAACGCTCTTACCGGTGAGGTTGATGCAGAGGATATAATAGCACTAGAATCTATCTCTAAAGAAGCAAACTTAAAGATACCAAATATGGTAAAAGAGCTTTTTAATAAAGAGATAGCACAAAAGACCATTATAGAAAAAGAAGATATAGAAAAAGAGATACTAAAGTTTTTGTAGCCTGAGAGCTTAATCGCTCTCTTTAGAAACCAATGAGTCGGAATAAACAACAACTGTGTTGGACACTTTATCGTGAAGCCCTTGCTTTTTCTCTGTAAAAAGCACCATTGCAAAACCTGCTAAGAGAGGTATGCTTGACAAGATATAGCCAGCATATCTTTTTGCCGCTTGAGCAAAATCAACCGTCTCAAGATTATCAGCATTAACAATTTTAATCTTCATTAATTTTTTACCTGGAGTAGCACCGTCCCATTTTACCCATAAATAGATAGTCGCAGACACCAATACTATAGTTGTTAGAGTTCTTTGTATATCTACTTGGAGAGCATCCTCAAAATATGTAAATGGAAAAAGAAGCGCAACTGTAGCTAGGGCTAATATTGCATTATCCACTGTAAATGCCACCCATCTAGCGATAAAACTTGCATATTCCACTTTTGTATCATCATATTTTTTTGAAGTATTCATACTGTATAACCTTTTTATAATTATAGCAAATTTTTCATAATTTTAATTTAAAATAAATTTTTATATGTAATTATTTTATTTAAAGTTCAGTGGCTTTTTTATAAGCTTTTTCAATCGCATCTATACATGCAGCTCTGACGTTTCCATCCTCAAGAGCGCCATAACCAGCTGCTGTAGTTCCGCCTGGACTCATAACACCATCTTTAAGTAAAGCTGGATGAATATCTTGAATAAGCTCTCCGAAGCCTCCAAAAAGACCACGCATTGTAGCCATGGCATCAGCTCTTTTCATCCCTTGTTTAACAGCCCCGTCAGTTAGTGCTTCAGCTATAAGTGTTAGATATGCAGGACCGCTACCGGCAAGTGCTGTTGCAATATCTAACTCTTTTTCAGTTGATAACCAAAGAGTCTCTCCAATAGTTCCTAAAAGTTCTTCGGCTTCACTTCTAAACTCTTCATCACCGGTTAGTGTTGTCATTGACTTTCCAACTTGTGCTGCAAGATTTGGCATAGCTCTTACAACTGCACTTGGATTTAGGTTTTGTTTTAATTTTTGAACTGTTGTTCCAGCCAAAACAGAGTAAATAACTCTTGCTTTGCCCTTTAATCTTGTAGCAACCTCTTCAACATTAGCCGGTTTTACACAAAAGATGATAGTTTTATCATCACAGTTGAAATTGTCCATAAGATGTTTTTCTATCTCTATACCAAGTTCATTTTCAAATTTATTTCGTTTTTCTAAATTTCTACCAACAACTTCAATTTTGTAATTTTCTTTTAATCCCTTGGCAATACTTAGTGCCATATTTCCATTTCCAATAAAAGTGATAGTTTTCATGATTAAAGAGCCTTAATTATTTTATGATATTATAGCAT
>DAOVJL010000220.1 GCA_030673275.1 Sulfurimonas sp. | reverse complement strand
TCCATCAGAAATTTCAGGAACTTCGAGTGCTAAAAGCTCTTCTAAAAATTTAGGAGATGTACGTGATAGTTCTATTTGAATACCATTCTCTTTATCCATATTTACACGGCGGACAACCGCTTTCATATGATCTCCAATCTCAAATACTTCACCTTTAATACGGCTTTTCATTGGAAGTACTGCACGAACTTCATCAACTTCTATATAAGTTGAGTTTTGAGCATCAACTCTTGTTACTCTGCCTGTTACAAGTGTTCCGATTTTTGATTTGTATTTATTAAAAAGTTCATCTTCTACAAGTCTTTGAATATGGTACTCTATCTCACGGTGAAGTTGAGATGCACCCGTTCTGCCATACTCTTCTAAATTGTGTGGAATTTGAAGTTGATCATCAAGTTCTACTTGGTCATCATACTCTTTTGCTTCAGTTACAGAGATATATGCTGGAGCAATCTCTTCATCTTGAAGTTTCTCATCATCATCAGCTACAACTGTAATAGTTTGAATTACATCAAGCGTTTTTGTTTCATCATTTATAACTGCTTCAAAAGCAAATTTTTGATCAATTACTCTTTTTGCAGTCTGTACAAATGCTGTTTTTAAAGCTTCAATTACTTTATCTGGTTGAAGACCTTTTTCGTGAGCAATTGCTTCGACAATATCTAAAATTTTTTCCATTAATTATTTCCTTAATTTTATTTCTTAAAATGAAGAAAACCCTCCATTATATTTTACAGATAAAGGAGTAAAGCCCCCTCATCCGCGCTTGCACCGCTTTGGTGACTAAAGCTAGCTTTTTAGAAAAAAAGCAGATTTTATGGTTCATATATATGTCACTCATAAAAAACAGTGTTAAAAATAATTTGGGATTTCTTATGAAGTGTGACATTATACCAAAATAGCATAAAATCAACTTTAATAGGATTTTTAGTAGAGTTTTACTATAATGCAAGATATTTAGATACAAGGAAATAATTAATGGAATTAAAATTTGCAAGAACTGATGTTAATACAAAACCAAAAAAAGCTGATTTGGCAAAGATAGAAGCAAGTGTAGAAAAAGAAGAGAGTGTAATCTTTTATTTCGACAGAGAAAATTCTCATAAAGATTTACTTGAACTTCAAGATTATTTTGAAGAAAAAGGCAAAAGTTTTTATATGAGTGAAGTTAAATACGGACTTTCAGATAACGAGTACATGTACCAAGTTCACATTATTAACTAGAGTTAATTAATGTCTAAAAAACTATTTATTGAAACATTAGGTTGTGCTATGAACTCCCGTGATAGTGAGCATATGATTGCACAACTTACTGAAAAAGAGGGCTACGAGACAACTGATGATATGCCTTTGGCTGATTTGATTTTAATAAATACATGTTCAGTTAGAGAAAAGCCGGTTGCTAAACTTTTTTCAGAGCTTGGTGTTTTTAATAAAAAGAAAAAAGAGGGTGCTAAAATAGGTGTTTGTGGTTGTACAGCTTCACATCTTGGTGAAGAGATCATTAAACGGGCTCCTTATGTAAGTTTTGTTTTGGGTGCAAGAAATGTATCTAAAATTACAGAAGTACTGCATAAAGACAAAGCTGTTGAAGTAGATATTAACTATGATGAGAGTGAATTTGCATTTGATGATTTTAGGACATCTCCATATAAAGCTTTTATAAATATATCTATAGGTTGTGATAAAGCTTGTACATACTGTATAGTGCCAAAAACTCGTGGTGATGAGATATCTATTCCTGACGAACTTATTATCCGTGAAGCACAAAAAGCAGTAGATAATGGTGCAAAAGAGGTTTTTCTTCTAGGACAAAATGTAAATAACTATGGTCGTCGTTTCTCAGGCGAACATGAAAAAGTTAATTTTTCTGAACTACTTCGTCGTTTAAGTAAGATAGAAAAACTTGAGCGAATCCGTTTTACATCACCTCACCCTTTTCATATGGATGACGAGTTCATTGAAGAGTTCGCAAATAACCCTAAAATATGTAAATCTATGCATATGCCACTTCAAAGCGGTTCAACAAAAGTTTTAAAAGAGATGAAACGCGGTTACTCAAAAGAGTGGTTCCTAGAGCGTGTAGAAAAACTCAGAAGTGTATGTCCTGAAGTGAGTATATCTACTGATATTATTGTTGCTTTTCCAGGTGAGAGTGATGAGGATTTTGAAGATACACTTGATGTAATGCGTCAAGTTAGATTTGATCAAATATTCTCTTTTAAATACTCTCCACGTCCTGAGACAGAAGCTGAGCACTTTACAAATATTGTAGATGATGATGTTGCTTCATTCAGACTGACAACACTTCAAAATCTTCATACTGATATTTTAGATGAAATCAATGCTACATCTTTGGGAAAAACATATAAAGTCTATTTTGAAGATTTGAACAAAGACTACTATGTGAGTGGTAGAAGTGATAATAACATCGTAGTTAAAGTTAAAGGTTCCGATGAGCTTCTAGGCGAGTTTAAAGATGTCAAAATAACTGCAATTGGAAGAACTATTTTAACTGGTGAGTTAGTAGGTTAATGTCATGGGTAAAAAACTCTTTCGTGCGATAGCACTAATCATAGTTCCTTTTTTGGCATCTATATTGATTAGGCTGCTGTACTTAACAAATAAAAAAGAGTTTGATATTCCAGAGTCAGTAGGTGATAAACCGATTATTTTCGCTTGCTGGCATGGTGAACTTTTAATGCTTCCTTACCTTTATAAACAATATAGAAAAATTCCGCATGCAAAAGTTTTAATCTCCAGCCATTTTGATGGAATGTTGATAGCGAAAACTATAAAATACTTTGGATTAGGAACTATTGCAGGTTCTACAAACAGAAATGCAGCAAAAGTCTTAATTCAAGGAATTCGAACTTTAAAAGATGGTTATGACATAGGAATTACACCTGATGGTCCAAAAGGGCCAAGACATGAAGTTGCAGATGGTATAATAGTCATGGCACAAAAAACTAATACAAAAATA
>DAOVJL010000229.1 GCA_030673275.1 Sulfurimonas sp. | reverse complement strand
CCGCTAATCCAGGAACCAAGCCTGTCTTGCTTTTAAAATCTATTACTTCATTTGCTACATTTGTTTCTATTTTTGTTGAGAGTGCTTTACCATCAAGAAGTTGCATTTAAACCTCATAAATTATTTTTTTGTTATTATACCGTTATATATTAAAAGGTCGCTTTATGAGATACATGTTATTTCTGCTATTACCGCTTTGCATATTTGCAAAAAGCAGTTTTATTACTCCTATGGAATATTCTTCATCGCTATACAAAAATCCAAGAGGTATAGGTTGTCATAAGTGTCATGGCGACAGCGGAGAAGGAAAATTAGTTGCTAAATATATCCATGAAAATGAAAAAAAAAGTTTTGGTGGACCTGCTATAAACAGTATTGATTTTAATAAATTTTTTGAAGCATTAAATGTAAGAAAAACAGGAATGCCTAGATATTTTTTAACTAAAAAAGAGATTCAAGCACTCTATTTTTATTTACAAGAAAAAGCTAAAAAAAGTAACAGCGATGAAAAATGAATTACTTCAAAAAATAAAAACAGCTTATGAAAACAGAGATTTGAAAGCTCTAGATAGACTTGCCACTCCTACTTTTAGGGTAATAAACAATAAAAATGATTTTCGTTCAGTCTTAATGCTTTCGTGCAATAATATAAAGCACTTAAGTAAAATAGAGCAGCTTGAAGCAGATTGTATAATGTTAAATCTTGAAGATGGAGTCTCTAAAGAAGAAAAACCCTTTGCGCTTGTTTTGTGTGCTATATTTTTAAAACAACTGCAAGAGTGTGATAAAAAACTTGTAGTAAGGGTAAATGCACTTGATGATGGTGGATATGAAGAGATAACTTACTTAAATCAGTTTATGCCTGATGCGATAAGAGTCCCAAAAATACGAAATCCTCAAGAGGTAAACAGGGTTCGTGCTCTTTTAAATGATGATATTGATCTTCATTTATCAATAGAAACTGCTGATGCTTGGCATAATTTATCTTTGCTTAAAACTGATAAAGGAGTTACAACTTTTTATTTAGGCATATTAGATCTGTTTGCAAATATGAAACTTCCTCAAAGTTTAATAAGCAGAGATAATCCTACAATGTTATATATGCTTTCTCACTTCTTAATATCATGTAAATCTATGGGTATAAAACCGGTCTCTTTTGTTTATCAGGAGTTTAAAGATTTAGATGAATTTGACATGTGGATATCTTTAGAGAAGAGTATGGGCTATGAAGCAAAAGGGTGTATATCTCCACAGCAAGTTCAACATGTAAATAAAATGTTTGTAAATAAAGCTAAAGAGATACAAAGAGCACAAGTAATTGTAAAGCTTTTTGAAATGCACAAAAAAGAGGGCATTACAGGTTTTGTCGATAACGAATATGGATTTGTTGATGAGCCTATTTATAAAGGAGCGTTGGCACTATTATCTAAATAATTTTTTTAATTGTTAACTAGTTAATATCTAGCCAAATTATAAAAAACATTATATCTAATCAAAGTTTTTTCACTCGGTCTTGGATATCTGCTGTAAGCAAATTCTATAGTCTCTTTTGTAGTCCTGTCAAGAATGTAGTAACCACTTTTTTTCAAAAATTTAAAGTCTGTTATATCTCCGTTTGTATGTAGATAAAACTCTATTACATTAATCCTGTTAACATTTAAATCTTTTGTTAGATTTACTCTGGCAACTCTATTTAAAACTTCTTGTGTTATTCTTCTCATAATCTCTTGATTATCTAATATATATTTTTGCTGACCAGGAGTAAGTTTACCAAATTCATCGCCGTAGAGCTCTTTTATGTCACTGTTAATATTGCTGGTTTCTTTTACTCTTTTTTCATCTTTTTTTACTTCTTGAGCAGATTTATCTTCAGATAACCAATCGTAAGAATCATATTTACTTTCACTTTTTTTAGGCGATAGCGGTATGTATGGTTTTAGCGGAGGGAGAGGCTCTACCTTTGGTATAGGCTTAGCTTTAGGTTTTGGCTCAGGTTTAGGAAGGTTGATTGGCGGCTTTTTGATACTTTTTTTCTGCTCTATCTTCTTTGGTTCATATTTAATAGGTGATTTTTTTATAGGTGTTGTTTTTGTTAATTTTTCTATTTTTTTTAGTTGCTTACCTTTTGGCATAGGAGGTGCCATTTCTGGTGGTTTAGGTACTTGTTTTATTGGAGCGGTATCTTTGAGCCTTTTAGGCATCTCTTTTAGAGATATTTTTATTCTGTCTTCTTTAGGTTTTACAGGTTTTTTAATCTCATGAACCATACTGCCAAGTATCCAAAAAACAAGTATAAGCAAAAAGTGAATTAAGATTGCCACAAATAGAGCAAAAGATGAGCGATTCAAATGGTTCCATTTTATTTAAGATATTTGAATTATTATAACAAATATAGATTAATACTTCTTAGCTATAATAACAAAAAAAATTATTAAGGTCATTTAATGAGTACAGATAGTTCACTAAAAGCTTTTAAACAAGCACAAGATTTAATTCCAGGCGGAGTAAATTCTCCAGTTAGAGCATTTAGCAGTGTTGGAGGTTCCCCTCTGTTTATTGCTGAAGGAGAGGGTGCATATTTAAAAGATATTGATGGTAATAAGTATGTTGATTTTGTGCAAAGCTGGGGACCACTTATATTTGGTCATAGAGATGAAGCAATTGAGAGTGCTGTTATTGATGCTGTAAAACATGGATTAAGTTTTGGAGCACCAACTCTTGCAGAGACAGAGTTGGCAGAGCTTGTAGTGTCTATGTTTGATTCTATTGACAAGATACGCTTTGTAAGTAGCGGAACAGAAGCGGTTATGAGTGCAATTCGTTTGGCTCGTGGTTTTACAGGTCGTGATGATATTGTTAAGTTTACAGGTTGTTATCATGGACTTAGTGATTCACTTTTAGTTGAGGCGGGAAGCGGTGCAGTCACTTTTG
>DAOVJL010000076.1 GCA_030673275.1 Sulfurimonas sp. | reverse complement strand
CTTTTGTAGATACATGTACTATCATAAAAGTTTATGCGGTTTTTTTGCAGACCTTGAAAAGCTAAAATAAAATTGTTTTTGAACGTTAAGAAAATGTAACTGTTTGAGCGAAGCGAGTTTTATATTTTTAGTTCAAAAATGGTTTTGTTTTAGAGACTCATGAAATGAGCTTTGAAACTTCTGCAAAGTCTTTTTAGTTCTTTTTTGACTTAAAAAAAGAATGAGAGAGTTCTAGATAAAGAGTTAATATATATATTAAATAGATATAACCTGCACTACACCTCAGGAGAGGTGTAACGAGAAAGGAGCTTTTCTCATTGTTTAATTGAGTTCCTCACTCTACAATCAGCCACCCCTGCAACTCGACCAACTTGATAGCCTTGCGAATAATCTTTGTCATCCCAGGCACCTTCAACAAGCGTTGCTCTTATTTTGCACTCAGTGTTATATCCTTCTGCATAGCCATCACTGTATCCAGAGTCATATCTAGAACTCGCGTTTGATGAACAACCACATATGATGGATATAACAGTACTTAAAATGATTATATTAAGCGTTTTATATTTATTCACTCCATTAACTCCTAACTATTTATTCAACAAACACTTTACACATTTAACACACTATACGATAATTAACTATCATAAAAAATGTTCTATTTGATTTTTATAAGTTTATCTAAAAAATGAAAAATATGTATATTTTAAAAGTAAAAATATAATGCTATAATTCAACTAATTTATATAAAAGAGTCAAATCAATGCACACACTAAGTGTCTCCGCGCTAAACGAGCAAATCAAAACTTTACTAGAGACTACTTTTTCAAGGGTACTGGTCGAGGGGGAACTTTCTCGCATAACATTCCACAATAGTGGACATATATACTTCACACTAAAAGACTCTTCTTCAACTCTAAAAGCTGTAATGTTTAGAGGTAATGCATCAAAGTTAAAGTTTCAACTTCAAGAGGGTCAAAAAGTTATTCTTGACGGGGCTATTACTCTATATAAACCTCGTGGTGAATATCAAATAAACTGTTTTTCTATACAGCCATCGGGGCAGGGAGCTTTAGCTTTGGCTTATGAGCAGTTAAAACAAAAACTCTCCGATAAAGGTTATTTTGCCTCAGAAATAAAAAAGCAACTTCCAAAGTTTCCTAAAAAAATTGCATTAATTACATCTGCAACAGGAGCGGCTCTGCAAGACATGTTAAGAGTTGCAAATAGTAGATATAGAGCTCTAGAAATTGATGTTTATGATGTCTTGGTCCAGGGGGAGAGTGCAGCTCCAGCTATAGCAAATGCAATTTTTGTCAGTGATACAAAGGCATATGACATCATCGTTATTGGTCGTGGCGGTGGTAGCATAGAGGATTTATGGGCTTTCAACGAAGAGATAGTTGCAGATGCAATATTTGAAGCAAAAACTCCTATAGTTTCCGCTGTTGGTCATGAGATTGATTGGGTTATAAGTGACTTTGTTTCTGATTTGAGAGCTCCAACTCCAAGTGCTGCAATGCAGATGTGCCTGCCAGACACAAATGAACTATATCAATATCTTGACTCTTTATCAGTTCAGTTTACACAAATATTATCACAGAAAATTTTTAACTCACAACAAGAACTTTCACATCTGCTAAACTCGTATGCTCAACACTCTATTGAGAAAAAAATAACTCAAAAAAGCCAAGAGGTTAAACAGCTAAAAGAATCATTCTATCAAACTATTATGTTTAAAATGCAAAACTTCTCTAAAGAGATTGAGAGCGTTAAAGTCAGGTTTCCAAATGTTATTGACTCTAAGATAGCTATTGCTCAAAATCAAGTGCTTATTCTACAAAATATGCTAGAATCCAATCATCCAAAACTTAGAAGTAAAAAGGGTTTTGCACAGATTTCCAAAGACTCAAAAGTGATTGATATAGCATCTCTACATGTAGATGATATTTTTGATCTAATGAGTGATGAAGTCGTTGTAAGTGCAAAAGTACTTAAAAGAAATAAAATATAGGAGTTTTTATGGGTTATCCAAATTTTTTTGAAACGGTAGAAGTTATAAAGGTTGTAGATCCTTTATCAAATGTTTTAGGTGCATTTGAAATGGGAAAATATGAGTTTAATTATTTAGATGTTGTAAAATTAGCGGGGCACAGTTGTCCAACAGTTGCCGGTGCATATCTTATAACGCTTGAGGCTCTAAAAGCACTTTACCCGGATGAGTTAGCGGTTCGTGGAGAGATTAAAGTAGAGTTTAAAGAAGATTTAGAAGATGGTGTAGCAGGTGTTATAAGCAATGTTGTTTCTCAAATCACCGGTGCTACTGACAGAAGTGGCTTTAAAGGTTTAGCTGGAAAATTTGCTCGTCACTCTCTTATGGATTTTAATGCTGATATTAATGCTTCTGCTAGATTTACAAGAGTTGATTCTGACAAAAGTGTAGATGTTTTTTATGATCCATCTTCGATAGCACCAAGTCCAAATATGGGACCGCTTATGCAAAAAATGATGGAGGGCATGGCTTCACAGGATGAAGTTAAAGAGTTTGGTAATCTATGGCAAGACAGAGTTAAAAGAATTTTTGAAAATAGCGCAAATGTAGTTAGTGTAGTAGAGGTTTAAAAACCGCTACTATTTAAATCCAACATCTATTTTAATACTATAGATGGAAAATAAGTATAAAGAGTCACAGCAGCACTAGCTGAAAGCTTTTTCATAAGTTTCTCAAACTTATCCTCTTTATTCCATACTGGATGAACTACTCCACTTAGTTGAGCTACTCTTAGTTTAGCATCATAACTAACACCGAGACTATCTACTAAACCTACTTTCTTAGCTTGTGCAGCTGTAAATATATGAGCATTTGCAAAACGATCTCTTTTATTAATATCTAAACCTCTGGCAGTTGCTACATCACTAGTGAACAAGTCATAAGTTCCGTTTATTACTTTGTTTAATTCATTGATTTCGTATGATTTCCATTCTCTGTCCCCGGTTCCTACTTTTTTATATTTACCAGCTTGGACACTTTGAGATTTAATGCCTATTTTACTCATAAGCTCACTCATATCGGCACCCTGCATAATTACACCGATACTTCCAACCATACAACCTGGATTTGCCATGATTTCATTTGCCCATATACTTGCATAGTAGCCTCCGCTTGCAAGAGTTCCGCTCGCATACACTACGACAGGTTTTTTCTCTTTAAGCCTTTTAATTGCATACGCTACCTCAATAGATGGAGCAACTGCACCACCAGGTGAATCTACAACAACTAAAACACCTTTTATTGAGTTGTCTGAAGCTGCATCATCAATTTCTTGTATAACATCTGAAACCATAATAATAGGACCAGTTAGGTTGATTTGTTGAAGATTGTTTGGAGTAAAATCCACATCATCTTTTGGTGCAAAAATAAGAAAAAGTATAAGAACAAATATCATTGCCTTGAAGTGATTTTGAATAAAACCCATTGTCGCAGTTATTGGTGAAAATATTTTTTTAATAAATTCCATAAAAAAGACCTTTTGTAAATTTTAGAAATTATAGCTAAAGAATATTTATTTAATCAAAATAATTTAGTATAATAAGCAATGAAAAAATTTATTTTATATTTACTTCTTAGCTCTAGTGTATTTGCAAATTCTAATTTAGAATGGCAAGATGATAAGGCAGGTTTCGTTTTAACATTTGACGATGCAGTTAGTTACTGCCAGGATTTAGAAATTGATGGAAATAGTGATTGGCGATTACCTAATCTGAGTGAATTAACAGAATTATCGCAGAGAATGAGTTATAAAGAGTCTAATAAACCATACTATTTTTGGAGTTCTACTGTAAATAAATCTTTTAAAGTTTCAGCATGGTTTGTCAGTTTTAGTGATGACTATCAACACTTTAGCATTAAAACAAATAAGTTTAATGTAAAATGCGTTAGAGGTGAGATTAAAAAGATACTATATCCGGTTTGTAAAAATTCAACTCCAATAAAAGAGGTTAATCTTTAACCGGCTTACCATTTATGTAAATCTTTGAGATATTGTATCTATGAAGTATTAAATGAATGGCTAACTCATCATTAGGTTCTTTATCTAAATCCAGTACCAACATGTCGGCATTTTTCCCCTCTGCTATCTCTCCTGTATTTAGTCCAAGAGCCTCTGCTGCATTTTTTGTAACACTGTTTATGAGTTTTTTAGATAAGTCTAGAAGAGGCAGTTCCGAGTGCATAAAAAGTGCCGCTTTCATCTCTTCAAAGAGGTCAAGTTTATAGTTTGAACTAAGCCCGTCAGTTGCAGTAATCCAGTTAATGTTTTGCCCATCAAGTCTTGTTAAATCAATTGCACCGTTTCCTAAAAGTCTATTTGAGATTGGACAGTGAATAATTGTATGCTTGTTTGATGATATCGTACTAAGCTCATCATCATTTGCTTTGACCGCATGTGTAAGAAGTGTTTTTTGCCCATCAAAATACTCTAAAAACTCTTTCGAATCACTTACAGCACTATTTTGTTTTAAAAGGTTTTCAAAGAACTCTTTGAAGTCTCCATTACTGTTATCCAGCCAGTCTCTTTCAGCCTTGCTTTCCATAAAATGGGCGGTAAGTTTTAGATTTTCAATTTTAACTATTTCAAGAGCTTTTTTTATTAAAACTGGATGCACAGAGTATGGTGAGTGGATTGCAACTGCCGGATAGAAACCTTCTCTTTTTATCGCTTTAGAAGCATCAAGACGAGATGTAAAATCACCAAAAAGTGCATCTGCCATTGTTGCTTGAGAACCTATCAGTTCATTAAAAAAGACAACATTTTGTTTTGCATTTGCACAAGCTTCCAAATCCATACTATGTGAACTTATTGCACCAAAAGTAGTTATTCCAGATTCTAGCATTGCATCAATTGCTTTGCTCATACACTCTTTGTCACAGCCATTTATTAAGTCTTCACGATTTTCAATAACACTATAAAGCCAGTTCATGAAGTCACCGTAACTGAGTTCAGTCTTATTTGCACTAAACTCTACATGTACATGTGCATTTATAAGCCCGGGCATAAGAAGTGAGTTCTTCTTTAGTGTTGTGATTTTGGCATCTGGGAACTCTTTTTTAAGTTCTTCTATCGGTGCTATCTTTTTGATTGTACTCTCAAAAGCAATTGACATGTCAGATATTAATTTATCTGGTGTTATTATATAGTTTGGTGATATTATTTGCATTATTTTTTTCTTTAATCTAAATTTATAAATATGGATGAAATTATACACTTTTTTACATTGCAACTCTTTTTAATATTACTTTTGCTAAAATAACTCCTTAAAAGTTTAAAGTATAAATATAAAGGTAGAAGATGAAATTAGTAGTAATTCAAGGACCAAACTTAAATATGTTGGGTGTAAGAGAACAACAAATTTATGGTCCAATGAAGTTAGAGCAGATACATGCTCAAATGAAAGATGTTGCAGATCAAAACAAGATGGAAATAGAATTTTTTCAAAGTAACCTAGAGGGTGAAATTGTAGATAAAATTCAAGAGTGTTACGGTGATGCAGATGGTATAATTATCAATGCTGCTGCATATACTCACACTTCTATTGCTATCCGTGATGCAATTTCTGCTGTGAATCTTCCAACTATTGAAGTTCATATTTCTAATATTCATCGTCGTGAAGAGTTCAGAAAAGAGAATATGATTGCACCTGTTTGTACATCATCTGTTATTGGTTTTGGTCCTTTTGGTTACCATCTTGCAATGGTTGGTATGACTCAAATTATGAATGAAATCAATGCAGCAAAAGCAGTTCAACAACAAGCTGCAGAAGCTAAATAATATATGTATTTAAAGCGTAAGCTAAGTGATAGTTTAACAACTATCAAAGGCTTACATTTTGGCACTACATGTAAAGAAAAAAGTTCCCATCGTTACAGCGTTACTGTAGGAATAGGTGGAAATGTTGGAGATGTAAAACGAAGGTTTGAGCATCTTTTTAATTATTTTAAAAGAGACAAAAGAGTTGAACTTGTCAAAACATCATTGATTTTGAAAAATCCTCCATTTGGTTTTGTTAACCAGGATGATTTTTTTAACTCAATCATTGTATTAAAGACTAGTATGCAACCTATGCTTTTTTTAGATTATTTGATGAGATTAGAGAAAAAATTTGCACGCAAAAGAAGTTTTGCCAATGCTCCAAGGACACTAGATTTGGATATTATTTTTTTTGATAATAGAGTTATAAATAAACCTAAACTGCAAGTTCCACATGCTCAGTGGT
>DAOVJL010000049.1 GCA_030673275.1 Sulfurimonas sp. | reverse complement strand
CAAAGTTTCCAAATCTACCTGAACGAAGAAGAAGCTCTTCTCCACATTTAGGACAAGGACGACCAAGTGGTTTTGCAAGTTTAAGTGAAACAATCTTCTCTTTTCCTTCAGCTATCTGATCCATAAACGGGAAGTAAAAATCACTTAAAAGTTTTTGCCAGTCTACATTACCCTCAGAGACTTCATCAAGTTCCTCTTCCATGTTCGCTGTAAAAGAGATATCAACTATATTTGCAAAGTTTTTCTCTAGCATCTCTGTAACTGTAAATGCCATCTCTGTCGGGATAATCTGCTTTTTCTCAATAGTTACATAAGTACGACCACTCAAAGTCGCAATAGTCGGAGCATAAGTAGATGGACGACCGACTCCTTCAGATTCTAGTTTTTTAATAAGTGCCGCTTCAGAATATCTAGCAGGTGGTTCAGTAAAGTGCTGCTCAGGTTTTATACTCTGAATATTTGCTTTGTCACCCTCGTTCAAGCTAGGTAGAAGTTTGTCTTTGTCTTCAGCTCCAGTAAGTGCATAGAAACCGTCAAAAATAAGTTTTCTGCCACTTGCTCTGTATTCATTTTCAGCTCCGCTAAAGATAATGCTTTGTTGTTCAAAAACAGCATCTTCCATTTGACAAGACATAAATCTTTCATAGATTAGACGGTAAAGTTTAATCTCATCGGCTTTTAAAAATGATTGCGCTACTTCAGGAGTAAACTGTAACATCGTCGGGCGGATAGCTTCGTGAGCCTCTTGTGCGCCTTTAGATTTTTTAGTATAGATTTTAGGCTCTTTTGGCAGATATTCAGTGCCAAATCTGCTCTCTATTACACCGCGAACAGCAGTTACAGCCTCGTGCGCTAAGTTTAGTGAGTCAGTTCTCATATATGTAATAACCCCAGAAGTCCCACTCGGAGTCTTTACACCTTCATAAAGAGCTTGTGCTACCATCATAGTCTTTTTAGGAGTGAATCCTAGTTTGCTCGAAGCAGTTTGCTGTAGAGTTGAAGTCATAAATGGTGGTGGAGTCTTAGAACTTCTTTTTTTAGTCTCTATTTTTGAGATTATAAAGCTGTCTGCTTTTACACTCGCAGTTATAGCCTCTGCATCATTTTTATTTTCAATAGACATTTTTGAAAGTTTGTCACCCATGTGAGATATTAAAGTTGCCTCAATATCTTTTTTAAATAGTGTATCTATTGTCCAGTACTCAACTGGTACAAATGCTTTTATCTCTCTCTCACGGTCAACCACAAGTTTTAGAGTAGAAGATTGAACACGACCGCCTGAAAGTCCTTTTTGAATTTTTGAACTCAAAAGTGGAGAGAGCTTATAACCAACAACGCGGTCAAGCATACGACGAGCTTGTTGAGCGTTTACCATATCCATATCTATTTTACGAGCATTCTCAAGTGCATGATTGATTGCAGTTTTTGTGATCTCATGAAAAACAATACGGGGAAGTTCCTCAGGGTTTTTTTTGATAGCATGTGCAATATGCCATCCAATAGCTTCACCTTCACGATCCTCATCGGTCGCGATATATATAGTATCACTCTTCTTAGCTAAAGCTTTAATCTCTTTAACGATGGCAGAATTTTCTTTTGCAACGCTGTAAGCGGGTACGAGATGATTGCTCTCTTCATCTACAGTGATTCCAAAACGAGATTTAGGTAAATCACGTATATGTCCTTTAGAAGCAATAACTTCATATTCTTTGCCTAAGAAGTTTTTGATAGTCTTAGCTTTAGCTGGTGATTCGACGATAATTAAGTTCAAATAGTTTTCCTATATATAGTATAGTAATTGGTTTTAGTTTTGGAAGTGTATCAAAAAAATCATAAATAGTAAAAATTAATAAATGTATTTAAAAGAAATTCCTTAATTTATTAAAGAAATTTTTTTCATGTCCGATATACTAATTGTAATCAGCAAGGATGCTGAAACAAAATTAACTAGAGCGCAAGGCTCTTACCCAAAAAGGATTTATTATGGGATTTAGAATTAACACAAATATTGCAGCGATGAACTCGCACAGAAACGCGGTGAACACAAACTTAGGACTTGATAAAAGTCTTAACTCTTTAAGTTCAGGTCTTCGTATTAACAAGGCTGCTGATGATGCTTCTGGTATGACGATTGCGGATAGCCTTCGTTCACAAGCTCAAGGTCTTGGTCAAGCGATTAACAATGCAAACGATGGTGTTGCAGTTATTCAAACAGCTGATGGTGCTCTTGATGAATATATCAATATCATTAACACTATTAGAACTAAATCAATCCAAGCGGCGTCTGATGGTCAAAATTCCGACTCTCGTCTAGCTATTCAAGCAGATATCGACCGTCTTTTAGAAGCGGCAAACGGCATTGCTACTACTACTCAGTTTAACGGTCAGCAACTTCTTGATGGTTCTTATACTAATAAAGCTTTTCATATCGGTGCTTATGCTGGTGAAACAGTTAATCTTTCTGTAGGTAACACTCAGACTAATGCGGTTGGTGATATCACTAGTTTTGAGGGAGCTTCAACACGTACTTCTTTAGTAATTGATACTGAGATAGAAGTAGGTGAGACAGGTTATACAATGATGACAGATGCATTGAAAATTAACGGTGAAGATATCTCTGCTTCTATTAATAAGCTTAGTCCTGAACGTATGACAGATGCTGCAAGTGTAGCTGCTGCTATTACTGATGCTACAGGTCTTGTTGCTGAGGGTAACAATTCTTTAACAGGAGCAGCAGCTGTTACTATAGATGCTCTTACTTATTCAGGTGATATTGACGCAACTAACTTCCTTAAGATTAACGGCGTAGCAATAGCTGATACAACAGTAGTAGCTGGTGATTCAGATGGTGCATTAGTTCGTGCTATTAACGATATCTCTGGTCAAACAGGTGTTACGGCTACTCTTAGTACCGATAAAAAATTACAATTAGAGTCTGTAGATGGTTCTAATATTTCTATTAGTACAGCGGTAAAAGATGTAGATACTATTACATTTGGCGCTGCTGCTGTTACAGCAGATATTTTTACAATAGCTAACTCTTTAGGTGGTTCTGTAACTTATACTGCAACTACTGGTGAGACAGCAGCGAGTATTGCAGATGGTATTGCAGCACTTATGAATAGCAGTGAAACTTTTGGTGCAACAGCAACAGTAGTTGGTGGTGTTGTAACTGTAACTCAAAGTGTTAATTCGTTAACTGATGCTGTTGTGGACGGAGATATGTCATTCGCTGGTAGTACTGGTATTACTATATCAACAACAGAAACAACAGCTGATGTTAATGTAGCAAAATTAACAGGCTTAACTACCCATAATCTAACTGATGAAGTAGGCGCTGCTACAGCAACTATTGCCAGTACAGTTAGTGCATCAGTTGTAATTGGAAAAGGTGAGTTGGTTATCAATGGTATGGACTTAGCTGGTACTTATGGAGATGGTGTAGTTAAAGGTTCTGCTGGACAAGAGTTACTTGAAAAAATTCAAAAAATTAGTGGTATGGAAGATAGCTATCTTGGTAACGATGGTAAATTAACTCTAGTTGTTAACAATGGAGATGATTTAAATATTTCTGGTGCAGGTGCAGCTTCATATGGCTTTACAGCAGGTGTTTCTAATGAATCTAAAATAGGTTCAATAGAGATGTACAGCACTGAAAATATAATTGTTGCCGGAAACAGTGCTGATGCATTTGGTCTTACTTCTGGTACTAAAGCAGTGTCTTCAAAAGATGTTTCTTTAAAAGATGACCTTGATGTAACTACCCGTGCTGCAGCAGAAATTTCAATTTTAATGACGGATTCTGCCTTAAAACAACTTGATAGTACTCGTGCTGACCTTGGTTCTGTTCAGAATCAACTTGAGTCGACTATACGTAATATATCTGTTACTCAGGTAAATGTTACAGCAGCTGAATCTCAGATTCGTGATGTTGACTTCGCTAAAGAGTCTGCAAACTTTGCTAAACTGAACATTCTTGCTCAGTCTGGTTCGTATGCAATGAGTCAAGCTAATGCTGTTCAACAAAACGTAATGAGATTGTTACAATAGTGACAATCGCTAAAGCAGCATCTTGATGCTGCGATACGTTTCTTTTAGAATTTCAAGCCAAAGACTTCGGTCTTTGGCTTTTTTTATGCCATTATTTATCTATCCAAGCTCTATAAACTCTCATGGTAGTTAGATATAAAGTAAGTATTTTTATAAGTTGTCTTATAAATATCTCATTTATTTTTTTAAGATGTCTTTTCTGGTTTTTTAACCCTTTAGTATTAAAAATATCAAAGATATAGCTAACAATACTTTGTAAATATATAGAGAATACATGGTTGATATCGTAATCTTTCCTATTCAAATTTAGTAGTTCGTTATATAATGCATAAAAGTCTCTAACATATATATCATAATTCGTAACTGATACTGATTTTTTAAAATCTTCTACCACTTTTAAGAGCCTTTGTGCTTCCTTAATTTGGTTGTCAAAGTTCTCAATGTCATCTTTATTCATACTATCTTCAGAAATTTTATCTAAAAAGATTTTGATTTGTTTAAACTCTTCTGCTTTATCTAAAGTAGAAAATTTTGTTGTATCTAAGTCTTCTGCATGTAAGGGGGTGGCTCCTTCGAGAAAAGCACCATTATTTAGATTAAATACTCTCTGATTATGTGTTAAGTATGTTCTTGATACTACACCAAAACCGACAACCGACAAATGATAAACTGGGGTTATTGGAACTTCATCTAGAAAGTTTCCTTTAGTGTAATTAACAGTATCATGTAGGGATGTGTATTGTTCATTTTCTGTGGTAGTATCTTTTTTATGTGAAGCAAATCTATGTTCTTTTGAATGGTCACTCTTTGTTTCAGGATCAAGTGCTAGGTCCAGACCTAAAAGGTATAACTCTTGAGACCCTAATATTAGACTGATTGCATAAGTTATCTCACCGATACTAGGCATTGATATAATTTTGGAATCTTTTTTATAGTTTGAACTCGTTTCAAAAAAATAGACTTCAGTTTTTGGTAGAACGTCTATTACACTTCTCGAAAGAACCGAAGAGAACAAAAATATAGTTTTATCAAAAAAACTTTTATAATCAACATCATCAAGTAAATTGATAGATAGATCGCCAGCATCTATATGAGTCACTATGTCTGGTTTTACATCCAATGCATATAGTGTTCTTACAGAAGATAATACTGCAATGATGAAAAATTTATCTTTATTCTCTTGAAGCCATTTGCTATTATGTCCTAAAGATGGGCCAGAAGCTATAAGTAAAACAGGCTTATCTGATAGTGGGGAAATTTTAGAATAATCGTTAGACAAGTTTATAAAAGGATATTTCTCTACAAGATACTCCGGTGCTTTTAAAAGTTCTCTTAAATGTTTTGAATATGGACGAATCAAATGTCTGGATTTAACTATAGAGTCTTGAACACGCTTAATTTTTTTTATATCATTTTGTGAAAACATAGCATACTTAATGTAGTGATTGTGCGTATAAGCTTGATTGAAAAAATCTCTAAAGATGGATTCAAATTCTATATCATTATCCATTATTGAAAAAAAGAGCCGAGCCTGTTCGGAAAGCCTTTGGTAGTTTGTTGTAAAAAGTGATAGTCTAAATATCTCAAGGTTATCTTCCATAATAAAAAGCACTGATGACTTTACTTTGTTTTGTATTTCAGTGATGTGAAATCCTAGTCCTATTCCACAGAAAATAAATTTTATTATATCTTTCATATCATCATTTCTTGATGTAACACTTGCATTATAGTGAATGATTTTAGACTCTGCAAACTTTTGAAAAAGGTCGCGTACTATACCATCATCTCTTTTTGCTTCAGCATCACTTATTTGTATGTTATAGAAACCTTCTACTACAGCCTCAGATTTTTTGTAATTAACATTTTTTGCCAAGCTTTTAGCATGTTTTATACTATTTTGATTGTATAGATAGTGATTTGATGCAAGTTCTAGAATATCAAAGTATTCATCTTTGTATTCAAGGGAGTATTTTTCTGTATAAGAACCATCTTCAATTGCTTGATTTAAAATATGGATTTTTCTATAAACTTGTGGTTGTTTTTCTGCTAAATATCCTAGATTTTTTTGAAATGTTTCTATTGCTTTTTGCTCTATGGAGTTCATTTAAATCGCCTTTATAAATTCATATTATAAAAGCAACTAGCAATGTTTATTCCGCTATTTAATGTTCTGCTTTTCTAATAAAAACCATGTAATGTCATCTTGGTGAAAATTATTATCTCTATGATAAGAGAATCCATAATCAACCAGTTTTAAATCACTGTATTTATCCATCATCTCACCAGCAAAATCCCGTTTAAATAATTTACCTTCATGACCTCTATAGTTTATTTCAACAGGAGTAGGATTGTAATATTCTGCAATTAAAATATATTTATTGCTAGATTCATATAGTTTCTTATATACTACATCTAAATATTTTGGATTTATATGTATTAATACTACTTTTGTAAATGTTAAATTATATTTCTTTGCAGGTTCAAAGTCAAATAATGATTGATTATATATTTTGTCTAAAAAATTTAGTTGTTCTAACTCAGTACAAGCATTTTTATTTATCTCTATAGCTGAATATGAAGCATCTGGTAAAAGCTGCTTTAATCCAATAATATTTAATCCAATATTCGCACCAAATTCAAGCACACTTTTAATATTTGATGTTCTTTGTAGAATTTTAGAAAAAAAATGAATATTATTTTTTACTCTATAATAGCTATTTCTTTTTATATATTCATCGCCCCACTCTTTAGAACTCCAAAATTTTTCTTGTTCCGTTTTATAATCCATCTAAATCTCCTTTTTAGTTAATTACTTGTTTTTGTGCGACATGGTGATTTAATTCATATATATAAGGATTTTTTTCTAATAATGTGATAAGTTCATCATAGCTAAAATCAACTCTATTATTAAACTTTTCATATATCTCTTTAATTGCTAGATAATCATCATATTCATCTAATGTAAGTCTATATTGTGAGTTGTCATTTTTTTCTTCACAGCTTCCAATTTTGTATTTGTCTTTCTTTGTAATATAAATATATGGGGTTACATGTTCTTTTTCATACTTTAGATTAGCCATTTTATAGACCTCCTCTAGTAGCGCAAAATTAAAAACTTCTACATCCAGGCCTACAGGAATAGTTCTGTTAAGTCTGTTCGACACATAATCATAATCTCCATTAATATACATGTCGAGTGCTTTTTTGACTAATGAAGAGTCGATTAATGGACAATCAGAAGTTATTCTAATAATTATATCTTTTTTATTAGCTCCATATTTTTCAGCACTTTTGTAGTATCTTTGTAACACATTATGTGTACTGCCTTGATAGTATTTTATGTCAAGATTTTTACATAAATCTAAAATTTCTTTTTCTGTTCCATCATCAGTCGTTGCAATAATTATATTATTTTTATAGTTGTCTAGCCTATCCAATAGAATCTCTAAAACAGTTTTGTTACATAGTGGAAGCATCACCTTTTTAGGTAGCCTTTCTGATGTCATTCTAGCTTGAATGATAATAAATAAATTATTTTGCATCTGTTATTAATAATGAGTAGAATAGCGAATTATGCCATTTATTATCATACCAGTAAGTTTCTCTGAGTTCGCCGTCTAGTGAAAACCCCAAATTATTAAAGAAAGCTTTTTTTTGCTCATCAATACTATATATTT
>DAOVJL010000099.1 GCA_030673275.1 Sulfurimonas sp. | reverse complement strand
TTACCTCCGTCTTTGTCGGAATTATTATTATAATAATAGCAGTTATACTTTCTTACATATTTTTACGCCCCATAAAAGATAAGATGTTAGAAATAGAAGAGTTTGTAAAAGACACAACTCATGAGTTAAACACACCAATAACTGCGCTTATGATGAGTACCTCAAGAGCTAAAAGCAAGAAAGTGTATGATGAAAAAATCATTCAAAATATCTCTATTAGTACAAAACAACTCTATGACATATATTCATCTCTAAGTTTTTTAAGTTTTGATGCAAAAAGTGAATCTAAAGAGGAATTGGATTTTTCTGATGTAGTCAATGAGAGCATAAAATATTTTGATGAACTTTTGGATAAAAAAAATATAAAACTAGAGTTTAAGTCAGCTACATGTAGTTTAAATATAGCCCCGACAAAAGCAAAAATGCTTATAAACAATCTGCTAAGCAATGCCATAAAATACTCTCTTCCAAATACCAAGATAAATATAACTATAGATCAAAACTTTTTGAGTGTTAAAGATGAGGGCATAGGAATAGCAAAAGATAAACTCAGCACTATTTTTACAAGATTTACAAGAGCCAACACTTATGCCGGTGGTTTTGGGGTTGGACTAAACATAGTTGAGAGTATCATTAAAGAGTATGGATTTAAAATAGAGATAAACTCTAAAGAGGGAAAGGGAACTGAAGTTATTATAAGATTTTAATATCAGTTACTGAATTTCAACACAAACTCTTACTTAAAGAATTAGAAGCTTAATGTATAAAAATTATAATTACCACAGATAATAAAGATATAATTAGTTAAAAGGCTCTATAATAGATACAAGGATTATAAAGTGAAATATATCTATACTATATTAACATTTTTTACTATAGCAACTACATCGTTACACGCAGATATTATTATGGGTATTGTCCCTCAACAGAGTCCGCTTAAACTTTTAAAAGTTTGGAAACCGATATCTACTTATCTCTCAGAACAAACCGGTGAAAAAATCATTTTTAAGACAGAAAAATCTATCAATAAATTTGAAGAAGTACTATATAACGGAGGTTATGATTTTGCATATATGAACCCTTACCACTATGTAGTTGCGAACAAAAAACAAAATTATATTGCCCATGTCAGAGCAAACAAAAATATTAGAGGTATATTAGTTATGAAAACTGGCAGCAGCCTTGAAAAACTTAAAGATAAAAATAGTCGTTATCTTTTCCCGGCACCTAATGCTTTTGCTGCAACACTATTAACAAAATATGATTTAGTACAAAAATTTGGAGTAAGTATTGAAGTGTTAAATAATGCACTCTATGTAAATTCACATGACTCTGTATATAAAGGAATAAGTAGAGGCATAGGTAATATAGGTGGTGGAATAGAGCGTACATATAAGAATATGAATGATAAAAATGTAAAAAAGAGTCTAAATATTGTTCATACAACAAAAGCCTATCCAAGCCACCCATTTGCCTTTAAACCATCTATGAAAAAAGAAGTTAGAAAAAAAATAGTTGATGCTCTATTAAAAATGCCGGAACCGCTGCTCAAGGCTCTTAGTGTTAAAAAATTAAAGAAAATCAATCACACTGAATATGATAGTGTTAAATCATTAGCAATAAAACTTCAAATAATGCCCAAGTAGTAACAGTGTTTAATTCTTTAAAATCAAAATTTATCATATCCTTTATTACTATAGAAATAATATTTTTCACTTTAATTGTCAGCCTTAATTTTAACTCGCTTAATAAGGCTTCTCAAACACTAACTGATGAAAAAATGCATGTATCAAGTCAGCTACTTATAGAACTTATAAAAACACCGCTTATTACATATGACTTAGCAACACTAGATGATATTGTAAAAAACTTTTCTAATATAAAAAATGTCATCGCCATACAAGTAGATGATGTTAATGATAATATTATTTCCAGCTATATAAAAGAGGAAACTATCAGTGAAGAAACTTTTAAAAATTTAATACATGATAATACACAAACCTTGACCAAAGATAGAAAGTATATTTCTACCCTTGTTGAGATAACTGTGGACGATGAACATCTTGGACATATAGAATTTGTATTTGATAATTCAGAGCATATTAAAATCATTAAAAGCAATCAGAATAAAACATATATCCTAATTGCCATTGCCTTATTAATAGGATTTTTAATCTCATATTTTGTTGGCAATAAACTTGAGAAATCACTTAAACATCTTACAAAGATAGCAAAAGATGTTGCTGATGATAAAAATGTGGTAATTCCATATAATGATAGCCATAAAGATGAGATGGATGAACTCTTCTACGCCATGCATAGGATGCAAAAGCATATCTCTGAACGCACACTAAACCTAAATAATTCTATTAATGATCTTCAACAGTTCATTAATGCTCTAAATCATAGTGCTATTGTTTCAAAAACAGACACTAAAGGAGTGATTACCTATGTAAACTCCAAATTTTGCGAGGTAACCGGCTATAGCGAAGAGGAACTATTAGGACAGACACACAATATATTAAGAGATAAAGAGGTCGGTGATGATTTTTATAAAGATATGTGGGAAACAATTACTGCAAAAAAAATCTTTCACTCAACCTTTAAAAATATTAAAAAGAGTGGTGAGCCTTACTACGTAGATGCAACAATAGTACCTCTGTTAGACAGAGAAGGTAATGTTATAGAATATATTGCTATAAGGTATGAAGTTACTGAAATTGTAGATGCAAAAGACAAAGCCATTGAAGCTAAAAGAATTAAAGAAAATTTTCTATCTAATATGAGCCATGAGATCCGAACACCAATGAATGCTATTCTTGGTTTTGTGCAGATACTACAAAAAAACACTACTAATAAAACAAACTTATCCCATCTCAAAACAATACAAAACAGCTCTGAATCACTACTTCATATTATTAATGATATTCTAGATTTTTCAAAGATTGAGAGTGGTAAACTTGTTATTGACAAACATCCTTTCATTCCACAATATGAGTTTACACAAACTATTGAACTTTTTGCCATTAATGCACAAGACAAATC
Source organism: Sulfurimonas sp. (assembly GCA_030673275.1). GTDB lineage: Bacteria > Campylobacterota > Campylobacteria > Campylobacterales > Sulfurimonadaceae > Sulfurimonas. The sequence continues at coordinate 2,421 of DAOVJL010000099.1, read as the reverse complement.
TATTAACTTAGTTACAAATATCGACAGTGATATTCCTAATTGTTTCGAAGGTGATTTAACTCGTATAAAACAAATTATGTTTAATTTTTTAAGTAATGCTATTAAATTTACTAAAGATGGTAAAAGTATATTTATTGATATAACATATAAAACAAAAACCTCATTATTATGTATATCTGTAAAAGATGAGGGTATTGGCATGTCAAAAGAAGCTCAAAGCAAAGTTTTCAATGCATTTGAACAAGCTGACAACTCTACTACACGCCAATTTGGGGGTACTGGTCTTGGACTATCTATCTCATCTAAACTCGCTTCTCTTATGAATGGAGAAATCACACTGGAGAGTACTGAAGGTATGGGAAGCACTTTTAGTCTATACATACCATTAAAAGTGTGTAAATTAAATGATAAAAACCTTTCTTTAAATGACTTAAGTACAGAGGATAAACGCTTTACAGGAAAAGTACTTGTTGCAGAAGATAATAAAACAAACCAAATGCTTATAAAAATTCTGCTTGAAGATTATGGTGTAGAATACACTATAACAGATGATGGGCTACAAGCCTTTAAAGCCTTTAAAACTTCTAAATATGACATGGTTTTAATGGATGAGAATATGCCAAATATGACTGGGATTCAGACGCTAGAAAAAATTCTAAAGTATGAAGAAGAAAATCAACTCAAACACACACCTGTAATAGCACTGACTGCTAATGTTATGCAAGAGTATAAACAACGCTTTGCAGCTGCTGGAATGGATGATTTTCTAGCTAAACCTATTAATTATACTGAGCTAGAAAGAGTACTGGAACGCTTTTTACATAATAGTAAAATTTAATTCTATACTCTCATTGTATTAAGTCTAAAAACGAAGCATTAAACCTACATAAACACCTGAAAACTCTAGATCGACCGTTGCATCAGCATCACTTTCATCAATGTCTATCTTTTGAACCCTATACCCAAGCTCAATTGCAGGTTGGATAACAGGCATAAAATCTAATGTATAATCAACTTTTGCTCTAACATCATAAACAGTAGAGTCTCCAATTTTTACATACTTTACATCTGCTTCTAAAGCAATATCTGTTGTAGGAATTTCAAAACGACCTCTTACATAAAGAAGTGGAAGAGTTATCGTCTCGCCCCCAAATCTTTCACCACTGACAACAGAAGTAACAGAATAAGATACATCAATCACTTTGATATCAAGACCAAGGTCAAGAGTGATCCAAGCGGTATTATCTAAAATATTATAATAAGGGATGATGTCATATTGCATTATATCGTAAGACATTTCAGCAGTAACTCCTCCAATATCAAAATCTTTGAATTGTCCAGTCGCAAGTCCGGAATCTACTATGCTTACATATTCCAATCTCAGGTTAGGGACTATCGGAATCGGATGTTTGATAACTGCCCAAATATAACCTTCGGTATTATCCTTTTCGATTGAAGTGTAGATACCATTCGCACCTGCATCACTGTAGCTCGCTCCACCCTCTGAAGATTGCATCCAAGTACCGAGGCCAACCTCAACTCTTGCAAGGTCTGCCATAGCAGCCGTAGCTAATAGAGTTGCACATGTCAATGTAGTCAAAATCTTTTTCATAAAAATACCTTTTATTAAAGTGATTAATTATATCAGGGTGAATTGTAAATTATCTTAAGTAGAAAAAATAAATTTGAAAGTTTAGGGCCTAAGCCCTAAAAAAGGAGAAATAAAATGAGATTATCATCTCATCTTATTTAAGTGGCACCAATGGCGCCATTCAAGGTTACTAGGAGGGCAATAACCTTGAAAAATTATCTTTTAGTTATGTTAAAGTCGCTTAACTAACTGCAGCAATTGCAGCATCATAGTTAGGCTCTTCAGTAATTTCTGGAACAATCTCTTTGTAAGATACAGTACCGTCAGTCTCTACTACGAAGATTGCTCTACAAGTAACACCAGCAAGAACTGAGCCACCAAGAAGTACACCGTAAGCATTTGCGAAATCTTTGTTTCTAAAGTCTGAAGCAACAGTTAAATCGTTGATTCCTTCAGCTGAACAAAAACGTCCTGATGCGAATGGTAAGTCAAGAGAAACAACAGTAGTCTTAACACCAGCTAAACCTGCAGCTTTTGCATTGAAATTACGAGTCTCAGTTGCACATACACCTGTATCTAAAGATGGAACAACGATGATTAGTTGTTTTTCTGCTTGAGCTCCACCTACTACGATATCACCTAAACCGTCTGAGTTTACAACAGTAATTGCCGGTGCTTTATCTCCAACATTTACCTCATTTCCTAATAATTCTACGTCTGTACCTTTAAACTTTGTTGTTGCCATTTTGGCTCCTTTTTTTTATTATTTTTTATTTTAGCAAAAACTTACAAATACTTTTGCATTTTTCAGATTTTGCTCTTTTTATGAC
>DAOVJL010000109.1 GCA_030673275.1 Sulfurimonas sp. | reverse complement strand
TGAATGATTACGGTCGCGTAGTAAAAGATGCTTGTGAATCTGGGGCTGATATTATAATTACAGGAGCTGGACTTCCAACAAATATGCCAGAGTTTACTGAAGGTTTTCCAGATGTCGCGCTTGTTCCTATCGTATCTTCACCAAAAGCTCTTAAAATTATCTGCAAACGTTGGCAAAAAAGATATGACAGACTTCCAGATGCTGTGATTGTTGAGGGTCCAAAAAGTGGTGGACATCAAGGTTTTACATATGAACAGTGTAAGCTAGAAGAAAACCAATTAGAAAATATAGTAGGTCCTGTCGTAGAAGAAGCTAAAAACTGGGGAGATATTCCGGTTATTGCTGCCGGTGGTGTTTGGGATAAAAATGATATTGAGCAGATGATAGGTCTTGGTGCATCTGCTGTTCAAATGGGAACTCGTTTTATTGGCACTCATGAGTGTGACGCACATGAAAACTTTAAAAAAATATTACTAAATGCTAAAAAAGAAGATATCGTATTGATGGGTTCACCTGTTGGTTATCCAGCTCAAGGTGTAGTTACCAACTTAACTCACTTGGTTGAAAAAAGAGAGGGTCCTGCTATTAAGTGTATCTCTAACTGTGTTGCACCTTGTAATCGTGGTGAAGAGGCAAAAGAGGTTGGTTTTTGTATAGCAGACAGGCTTAGTGATGCCTTTTTAGGTAATACTGAAACAGGATTGTTCTTCTCAGGTACAAATGGATATAGACTTGATAAAATCATTTCCGTAAAAGAGTTAATGGACAAGCTTACAGAGGGTGAATAATTAGCTGATGATTCGCTCAATACTTTTATTATTTATTTTTGTTCTATCACTACATGCTTTAAGTGACAGTGAAATTTTAAAAAGAGCTGATAATCTTATGAAAACTGGAACTCAAAGCAATGAGTTTCGTGCATATAATGATTATAAAAATCTATATCTTCGTGCTATCATGAGTGATAACCATAATCTTAAAAAAAGTGCTTTAAAAGGTATAGTAAAAAGTGGAAATAAACTTCATATAGATATTTCTAAATACTCTAAAGAACTCAAAAAAATCCCTTCAAAACAGACATATAGTAAGCCCTCTGTCTCCTTGAAAAAATCAAAACCGAATAAAAAGAGTAAGAAAGCTAAAGATATACATGTTAAATCTTCACATAAATTAAAATCAATCAGATGGAGAGATGAAAGATTAGTTTTACAATTTGATAAAAAACTTCGTAGTAATCAGATTAATTATTTTACACTTTATGATCCTAAAAAAAGAAAATACAGATATGTTTTTGATATACATGCCTCAATGCTCACAAAATCCCAAGATTTGAGAAAAGAGGGTATTAACAGAATTAAATTAGCTCAATATAAACCAGATACTTTGAGATTAGTTATTGAGAATAGCTCAAAGATAAAAATTAGTTTTAAAAAGGTATCAAAAGAGTTGATAATTGCTATCAAATCAGATGCAAAAGTAAGTAGTTATAAAAAAGCATTTCTTTCAAAAAAAATTGACAGATATAAAACAATAGTTATAGATGCAGGTCATGGCGGCAGAGATCCAGGAGCAGTTGGATACAAAAAATACAGAGAAAAAATTATCACTATTAATGTTGCTAAAGAGCTGCAAAAAAATTTAAAATCTCGTGGGTATAAAGTTTATATGACTAGAGATAGAGACAAGTATGTAAAATTAAGCAAAAGAACAAAATTTGCAAATAAGAAAAAGGCAGATATATTTATAAGTATTCATGCAAATGCTGTTGATAAAAAAAATGCACATAAGGTTAGTGGAATAGAGTGTTATTTTCTATCTCCATCTCGCTCAAGCAAAGCTAAAAGAGTTGCAGCAAAAGAAAATTCAGCTGATTTGAGTGAGATGAATAGATATGGAAAAAATAGTTTTTTAAATCTTTTAAATCATCATAATATCTTAGCATCAAATAAATTAGCAATTGATCTGCAAAGAGGGATGTTGGGTGCATTAAATAAAAAGTATAAAGGCGTAAAAGATGGTGGAGTAAGAGAAGGACCTTTTTGGGTATTGGTCGGAGCACAAATGCCATCTGTTTTAGTTGAAGTTGGTTTTATATCTCATCCAAAAGAAGCTAAAAGGCTTGTAAACTCCAAATACATAAAAACAATGGCTAAAGGTCTTGCTGACGGTATTGAAAGGTATTTCGCTAAGAATTAAAATACCATTATATTACACCTCTTTTTTATACTCTAAATCACCGGCACGAGACTCTTTCTCATCTATAATTCTTTGAATTTGTATTTTAACTTTGTCGTATCTGTATTGCTCTTTAAAACCTATAATTCTACCACCCGCCGCATTTGGATGACCGCCACCGTTTGCCCACTCTTTTGAGATTTGTGAAACACTGACTTTATTATTTGCTCTTAGACTTATTGTCCCACGATAACTTACATCTACTATAAAATCATATTCAGGATATGCCAATAAGAAGCCATTACCCACAATTGATGTATTTCCAACGCCATAACTTAAAAAACCTCTATATCCCTTATAGTATATTGTCTTTTCATTTCTTACATCACCTAAAAGTTCAACTATAAACTTTGTTGCCAGATTATCAAGAGTGCCATTTTTCTCTCTCTTGAAAAAATCTTTTTTTATTTTATGAATATTGTCATCTAAAACTACGGGAGCATTGTCCTCATCAAGATACTTTGTTGCTTCAAGCAGAAGTGATAGTTTGTAGTTATTATCTATATCTGCAAACATAACCTTATTAAGCTCTCTTGTCTCAGTCACAAGACGCATACAAACTTTCCCATACTCAAAATTTGCCTCTTCTTCCATCTTCCATAAATCAACAGCATTTACTACATTTACAAACTTATTCATCCAAGATGGTTCATCAAGTTTAAAATGCTCTTTAGCATAGTCGTAAGTTATTTTTGTTGCACATCTATCTGTGTCAAGATAATACCATTCATATTTGTTTGCGCTGTCTTCACCGCTTCCATGATGGTCAAGAAGTATAATAGTAATATCTTTCTTATTTTCATTTAGCTTATTTACTTCATTATTTAACCATCTTGATTCATCAGAAGTTAGATTTAAGTCAGTTATTAAAATTATAGCTTTATTATTACTCTTTAAAATATTTTCTAGAATCATATCTAGTTTTTGTTTTACTTCTGCACCATAGTTTGCATTATAATTAAATAGTTTATATGGAGTGTATTTCATTACCAGTTGACAGCTATAGCCGTCTAGGTCTGTATGTGACAAGTGATGAATTGTTTCAGTACTCATTATATTCCTTACATTAAGTTGTTGGTTCATTTATTGAGATAGATCCCATTACTTCAAAAGTAGCACTAGAGTCAATCTCTGCATGTGAGAGTGTTACCACATCAAGAGAAAACCTCTCAAGTATCTCAGCGACACCGCGTCTAAGCTGAGGGTCAACAATTATTACAACTGGTGATACACCCTTTTGCAACAGCTCAGCCGCTTTAGTGCTAGTCGCTTGAATTAGTGCATTAATTTCTGCTACACTGAGAAGAAGAGTTCTTGACCCATCTTGCTCTTGAGATTTCTCCAGCATCAGTTGTTCAGATGACGTATCAAAAGTAAGCAGTCTTATAACTCCATCTTCACCCGCATACATTTGCGTAATTATACGAGAGAGCTTAGCACGAACTTGCTCTGTAATTACATCTACATTTTTAGTAAACTCTGCTATATCTGCTATTGTCTCTAAGATAGTTAACATATCTTTAAGAGGGATTTTTTCATGAAGCAGAGCTTTTAAAATTCTTTGAATAAGTCCAACAGGTGCAACTTTTTGAACATCATCGACAATAACAGGGAAATCATCTTTAATTTTCTCTATTAGAGTTTGAACTTCTTGGCGAGTTAACAGGTCTTCAGCATTTTGTTTAACAAGTTCACTCATATGTGTAGATATTACAGTAGCAGGATCAACAACAGTATAGCCGTTTATAATAGCATCCTCTTTTTGTTCAGGAAGTATCCATAGAGCATCAAGTCCAAAAGCTGGTTCTTTTGTTGCTTCACCTTTTATCTCTCCGGTAGCCATACCACTATCCATTGCCAAAAATTTATCCGGTACAATCTCACCCTCACCGATAGAGATACCTTTTAAAAGTATTTGGTACTGTTGCGGCTTTAGGTGTAAGTTGTCTCGAATCCTGATTTGAGGCATTAAAAAACCAAAGTCAGATGCAATTTTTCGTCTCATCGAGCGGATACGCTCTAGAAGATCTCCACCTTGAGCCTTGTCTGCCAAACGTATGAGTTGATATCCTAGAGTAAGCTCAAGCATCTCAACTTTTAAGATATCTTCAAGTACCCTCTCTTCTTCTTTTGCTATCTCTTCGTTTGTTTTTTCCGGTTTCATAGCTTCACTTTCTTTAGCTTGCTGTTCTTTGGCTTCTGGTGATAACATACCCTCTACATCCAATATGCTAAGTTCGCCCTTTTCATATTTATAAATAGACCAGCCAAGAAGCGCAAACATGATACCGACAAAACCCATAGAAGCTGTAGGAAGTCCTGGTACAAGAGCGAACAGAATCATAATGAAACCAACAATCATTAAGATTTTTGCATTTCCAATCATCTGATTTATAGCACCATCAGCAAAATTATCTCCCTCTCCGGAAGAGCGGGTAATCATAATACCTGTGGCAGTTGATATAATAAGTGCAGGAATTTGACCAACCAAGCCATCACCAATAGTTAAGAGTGTAAATGTGGATGCACTGTCACCAACTGTCATGTCATGTTGAAATACACCAATTAAGAAACCACCGATTATATTTATAAGAGTAATGATAATACCGGCAACAGCATCACCTTTTACAAACTTAGAAGAACCATCCATTGCTCCATAAAAGTTTGCATCTTGAAGTATTTCTGCACGTCTGGATTTAGCTTCTGCGTCATCAATAAGTCCAGCATTCAAATCAGCATCAACAGCCATCTGTTTACCAGGCATAGAGTCTAGTGTAAAACGAGCAGCAACTTCAGCAACCCTTGTAGCACCTTTTGTTATAACCATGAAGTTGATAAGAACCAAGATAGAAAAAACAATAATACCTATAACAAAGTTACCGCCAACAACAAAGTCCCCAAATGAAGTAATAATACTACTTACATTCTCAGTTCCCTCGTGTCCATGACTTAAAATCATTCTAGTAGTAGCAATATTTAGAGCCAGCCTAAAGAGGGTAAGT
>DAOVJL010000082.1 GCA_030673275.1 Sulfurimonas sp. | reverse complement strand
TTATGCAAATGATGACTCAATTACACTGAGTGATATTCAGTACAAAGCGATAAATAAACTATTTGAAATTGGCTATAAACACGGCTTTTATGATACACTTGTAAAGGTTGAAGATTTTATGATACCGACCCAATATAAAGAACAAAGAGACTCGTAATGGAAGCAAAGCTCGTAGCTCTTGGAATTGAAACATTTAAAATGGCTCTTGTACTGGCACTCCCAGGTCTTTTAACTGGTATGTTTTTAGGTCTGGCTGTTAGTATATTTCAAGCAACTACACAGATTAATGAGATGACTTTGAGTTTTATTCCTAAGATTTTAGGTGTTGTCGTAGTTATTATTTTAACAATGCCTTGGATGCTAAACTCTATGACTGATTTTTCAATAAATATATTTAATATGATTCCTACATTTGTAGAGTGATGAAAACAAAAAGCATTAATTTCTCTAAATTTTCTTCAATTATGATTGGAGATACTCTGGAAGTAGCTCTTCTGGAAGATTGTCAAACTCTCCCAAACAATTATTATCTAATCGGCTCATGTAATAATATTTTAATGGGCACCAAACCTCCAGCACTTGTTAAACTAGACAAAAAATATGACTATATTAAAATAGAGAACAGCACTCTTAAAATAGGCGGTGCAACTCCATCAGGGAAAATTGCCTCTTTTTGTAAAAAACACAATATTGCAAACTTTGAATTTGTTTCTCATCTTCCTGGAACACTTGGTGGTCTTGTTTTTATGAACGCTGGGCTTAAAGAGTTTGAGATATTTAATAATCTGATATCTATATCTACATATGATGGGATAAAACAAAAAGACAATATTAAGTATGGCTATAGATTTACAGATATACAGTCTCCTATTATAGAAGCTACATTTGAATTGACTTATGGATTTAACGAAGAAAAAGTAGATATATTTAAAAAAATGCGCTCAAACCAGCCAAGCACACCTAGTGCAGGAAGCTGTTTTAAAAACCCTAAAGATGATTATGCCGGCAGACTTATAGAAGAGGTTGGATTAAAAGGCGTTATGCAAGGTGATATGTGTTTTAGCCAAGAACACGCGAACTTCTTAGTAAATAATGGTAATGGTACTTTTGAGGATGCTATCTTTTTAATACAAGAAGCTCAAAAAAGGGTTTATGATAAGTTTAGAATTTGGTTGGAATGTGAAATAACAGTTTTAGATGTAAGGTATATGGGTGATAATTCACCACTTTTAAATCCCCACAGGAAGTAGGGATTAAATTAAATCGGTAGAACTCTAATCTTTTTAGATAGTTTTTCTTTTAGTGTTGACTCAATAGCGTAAAGTGTACCAGTTGAAGAAGAAGCACAACCGTTACATGCACCTAAGTATCTAATATAAACATCAATATACTCATCACTTGACTTAATATCGATAACTTCCATATCTCCACCGTCCATAACCAAGAACTGACGAATAGACTCATCAATCTCAGCATCAATAGCTTTAATCTGCTGAACAAGAGTCATATCTTCAAATGAAGCACTTCCACCGGCATCAGCAGCAGCTTTCATCTTCTCCTCGTCCATCTCTTTACGAGTATCAGCTAAGATATCTACAAGATAATAATCTCTCTGTTCATGACCGCCTGGTCTGATACAAGATTTACAAAACCCACCAGCTTTCGTATAGTCAGTAATCTGCTCAATAGTTGTTAAGTCATTTAAACGAATTACCTCTTGAAGAGTTGTTAAAGATACACGAGCACATTCACAAACAATAATCTCATCTTCAAAACTCTCAGCATCAACACCCTTATAAAGTCCCGCAGCTTTTTTAATTACATCATAAGCCATAACAGAACAGTGCATTTTTTGAGGTGGAACTGCTGGAGTATCTGGATCATCACGAAGAGCAAACTCAACATCAATATTAGTGATTTTTACAGCTTCATCAACTGTTTTACCAATACAAAGTTCAGTCATAACATCAGAAGATGCAATAGCAGTACCACATCCAAAACTTTTAAATTTTGAATTTATAATAATGTCTGTTTTTGGGTCAATTTCCCAGTAAAGACGAACTGCATCACCACAACTCTCTGCACCAAAATCAGCAACAATAAGTTTGTTACCTCTTTCCTCAGCCTCAGCTTCAAAAATTTCACCTTGGTGTTGAGGGTTATTCATAAGAGTTGTTACTTTATTTGAGTACGCATCCCACAACGATGCGCCTAATAAATCATCTTTTGCCATAATATTTTCCTTTATTAATGGTGATGAAGTTCGCACTCTTGAACTTCTCCACCTTCTGTTGGTTGTTGTTTTGCGAAAGAACTAGAAATTGCTCTAAGTCTTCCAACTGCATCTTTAAAATGAGAAATCGTATAATCAACTTCTTCATCAGTTGTAAAACGAGAAAGGCTCAAACGAATCCCTGTATGAGCTAACTCATTATCAGCACCGATTGCCAACATAACAGTATTTGCTTCTAAATCTTCACTTGCACAAGCAGAACCTGTTGATGCTCCGATTTGACCATTATTTAAGTCCCAAAGCATACCTTCACCCTCAACACCTCTAATAGATATAAGGATAGTATTTGGTGTACGATTCCATCTATCACCAACCACAAAGGTTTCACTAAGTTCTAAAATTGCATCTTCTAAGCGGTCTCTTTTTTCTCTTATTTTTGCACCAGTTATCTCTATGTTCTGGGTTGCAAGTTCTATTGCCTTACCCATCCCAACAATTGATGGAACATTTAGGGTACCTGAGCGGCGACCACCCATATGCTCACCACCATGCATAAGTGGAGAAAGTGCTTGACTATCTTTAATATATAAAGCACCTACCCCTTTTGGTCCATGAAACTTATGTGCGCTCATTGAAACGAAGTCTACATGTACACTTTGTAAGTCAACTCTGATTTTACCAACTGCTTGAACAGCATCAGAATGAAAAAGTACACCTTTTTCTTTACAGATTTCACCAATCTCTTTAATTGGAAAAATCATCCCTGTTTCATTTGAAGCCCACATAATAGAAACTAAGGCTGTATTGTCAGTTATAAAAGCTTTTACTGTTTCAGCCTCAACTATACCTTGCTCATTAACCGGAAGATAAGTAACTTTCACACCTTGTTCTTCCAAGAACTTACATGTAGAAAGGATTGACGGGTGTTCAACCTCAGTCGTAACAATATGATTTTTTTTACCGTTTACAATATGATCTGTAAAAACTGATTGTAAAACCCAGTTATTTGATTCTGTTGCACATGATGTAAAAACTATATCATCAGCATCTGCTGCATTTAATGCTGTGTATACTTGGTCTATTGCTTTACTTATTGCCGGATGTGAAGCTGTTCCAAATTTGTGAAGTGAGTTAGGATTACCATAAAGCTCACTAAAAAATGGAATCATAGCTTCTACAACTAAAGGATCAACCATTGTCGTAGCATTATTATCTAAATAAACTTGCATATTTTTCCTTATTTTTTTGAGTTGTTTTTAATTAAGACAATTTTTGTCTTATTTTAGTTTCGACATCATAATAGTTTTGTTATTATGATAAGCTTAAGTGAAACTGTAATTATAAATTATTTAAGCTATAATTATACTTATTAAAACAATTTTATATAAAAAACAGGAATATATATGTGTAATTTTAACAAACATAATGATGATACAAAAGCTTTAATTCATCTTTTAATGAAAAAAAGTGCCGACTCTGTAGGTGGAACAAACTTCCTTTTGGGCTTACTTGAAGCCATGAAAGAGAAAAAACCAAATGCCCTTATGTTTAAAGGGTGTAAAATAGAATCAACAGAGGTCAGTGTAAGATGGAATAAAATAGTTTTCAAAGATAAATTAGATATTTTAGAAGAGGTTATACGCTCACATAAAAGTTCAGAAGGTGTAGATTTTAATATACTTGAAAATGATAGTGAGAAAAAAAAGAAGAAAATATTAAATATGGTAAAAACTCTCTCACCAATAGAGTTTACCGTAACTCCAAACAGTATTGAAAATGGAGCGGGATTTAATTTTAAAGTTTTTGAATCTATTGAGGAAAATAGTGTGAAAATAAACCCTATCTTTGCAGCTATGTTCTTCTGTTCAACCGAGTATATGAAAAAAGCTTTGAAGCACTCTATATAGTAATTTTAAATCTTAAATGGTATAATCGCGAAATTATTTATACATTTAAAGGTTCATTATGGCTCAAACTATAACTGAAAAAATATTCTCTGAACATGTTGGCAAAGAAGTTTTTGCCGGAGAGATAATCCGCTCAAACATTGACATGGTTATCGGTAATGATATTACTACTCCTATCTCAATTAGTGCCTTTAACTTAAGTGGAGCAGAGAAGCTTGCAAATCCTGACGGTTTTTCTATCGTTCTTGACCACTTTATTCCGGCAAAAGATATAGCATCTGCTAACCAAGCAAGAATCAGCCGTGACTTTGCAAAAAAGCATAAACTAAAAAACTTTTTTGATGAAAAGGACATGGGAATTGAGCATGCTCTTTTACCGGAAAAAGGTCTTGTGGTTCCAGGTGATGTAATTATCGGTGCCGATTCACATACATGTACACATGGTGCACTTGGGGCATTCTCAACCGGCATGGGTTCAACTGACCTTGCATTTGCGATGATTAGCGGTGGTAACTGGTTTAAAGTTCCTGAGTCTATAAAAGTAGTTCTTAGCGGTAAGCCTGGTCTTCATACTACAGGTAAAGATATTATCTTAGAGATTATTCGCCTAATTGGTGTTGATGGCGCACTTTACAGAACTTTAGAATTTACTGGCAGCACAATTCCTTACTTAAACATGGACGATAGATTTTCTATGTGCAACATGGCTATTGAAGCCGGTGCAAAAAGTGGTATTGTGGCTTACGATGATATTACAAAAGAGTTTTTATCTGATAAAGATTTAGCTCGTGAGCCTCGTATTCATTATTCAGATGAAGATGCACAATATTGCATGACTCTAGATATAGATGTTGCAAATCTTGAACCAGTTATTGCTTACCCATTTTTACCATCAAATGGTCATAGTATCACTCAAGCTGTTAAGGACCATATCAAAATAGACCAAGCTTTCATCGGAAGTTGTACAAATGGGCGTTTAGGCGATTTAAAAATTGCAGCAGAGATACTCAAAGGTAAAAGAGTTCATGAAGATGTTCGTCTAATCGTTACTCCTGCAACACAAAGAATTTTAAAAGAAGCATACAGACTTGGTTATATGGATATCATCATCGATGCTGGCGGTGTTGTTTCTAATCCTACATGTGGAGCATGTCTTGGTGGATATATGGGAATACTTGGCGATAATGAAGTAGCCGTTTCTACAACTAACCGTAACTTTGTAGGTCGTATGGGTTCTCGCTCATCTAAAGTATATCTGGCAAACTCTGCTGTTGCAGCGATAAGTGCTATAACCGGTTATATTACAGACCCTAGATAGATATGCTTGATATACCTTGTGTCATCTTCGCAGGTGGTAAAAGCTCTAGAATGGGAGAAGACAAATCTCTTCTTCGGTTTGGAGGCTTTGACACTCTAGCAGAGTTTCAACTCTCAAGACTAAGTAAAATATTCAAAACCGTATATATTTCATGTAAAGATAAAAGCAAATTTGATTTCAAAGCAAGCTTTATAGAAGATATAAAAACTGATTCTGTGTTTGCTCCAACTGCTGGTTTTGTAGCAATATATGAAAAACTGCCACAAGATAGCTTTTTTGCACTTAGCGTAGATTCCCCATTTGTAAGTAAAAATGAAATAAACAAAATCATAGAAGCAGATTCTTTACATGTAGATGCAACAATCGCTAAAACAATATCTGGTATCCAGCCAATGTTTGGAATATATCACCGTTCATTGGAACATAAATTTATTGACATGTTAAAAGAAGACAACCATAAACTAAGGTTTTTGCTAAAATCATCAAATACAAACTTTGTAGAGTTTCATGATGAAAAGCCATTTCTCAACTTAAATCATCCACATGAATATCAAGAAGCATTAAAACTCCTTTAATAACATTGTATTCATATTGTAATCTTGATTAAATACAATATG
>DAOVJL010000097.1 GCA_030673275.1 Sulfurimonas sp. | reverse complement strand
AGCGGAAAAAATGTTCTATATGTAACAGGTGAAGAGTCAAGCGGACAGATAAAACTTCGTGCTAATCGTTTGGATGCAAATTATGACACTCTATATCTTCTTAGTGAGATTAGGTTGGAGCAAGTTTTAGTTGAACTTGAACATCGTAAGTATGATTTTATAATCATTGATTCGATCCAAACCCTATATTCTGAAGCCATAACATCTGCTCCAGGCTCAGTAACACAAGTAAGACAAATTACTTTTGAACTTATGAGAATAGCTAAAGAAAAAAATATAGCCATCTTTATCATTGGGCATATCACAAAAGAGGGTTCTATTGCCGGTCCTCGTGTGCTTGAACATATGGTTGACACAGTTTTGTATTTTGAAGGAGACTCCTCTCAGGAGTTAAGAATACTGCGTGGTTTTAAAAACCGTTTTGGTCCAACAAGCGAGATTGGTGTATTTGAGATGAAAAATAATGGTTTGGTCTCTGCCACAGATGTTGCTTCAAGGTTTTTCAATCGTAACTCAGAACAAGCTGGCTCAGCACTAACAGTTGTTATGGAAGGCTCTCGCCCTATTATATTAGAAGTTCAAGCTCTTGTTTCAGAATCACATACACCAAACTCAAAAAGACAAGCAACAGGTTTTGATAATAATAGACTAAATATGCTCTTAGCACTCTTGGAGAGGAAGCTAGAGATTCCACTATCAGGCTACGATGTGTTTATAAATATAACAGGTGGCATTAAAATTACGGAAACATCTGCCGATTTAGCAATACTAGCAGCAATAATTAGTAGCTTTAGGGATAGAGTCATATCAAAAGAGACTGTTTTTATAGGTGAAGTTTCACTTGTTGGTGATGTTAGAGAGGTTTATGGAATGGATGTTAGGCTAAAAGAGGCAAAAATGCAAAAAATAACAAAAGTTCTTCTATCTAAAAAACCTCTTGGGAAGACAACACTTAAAACTTTTGTAGTCGATGAAGTAACAAAACTTTTGGAATGGTACTGATTTAAAATCTCTCTTACTATAAAAGATGTATAATCTAAAAAAAGTTATGTAAAGGTATTTAATATGATTGATGCTGAGTTTAGAAGCGAAGAAAAATTTTCAAAATTATCCTTAGGTTATGAAGGTAAAGAGGAGGGACGGTTAGTATGTTCTACTATTGATCGTATTACGTCCAAATATGAAAAAAAACCTGAAACATATACGTGTGCTATATCAAACAATAGAGAAGTACTTGTAATAGAGTACCAGGATGACAATGCTCGTGAGTCAGGTGCTATTTTTGAAGAAATGATTAAAGCTCTTAATATTACTAAGTGTGATTAACAAATAATATAAATTTTGATATACTAACAAAACTAAAATCAAGGATAAATGATGGCTGAAGAAGAGAATAAAGAAGAATCAGGTCAAGAAAACAAAAAATCAAATAACAAGCTGATGATGATAATCATCGGTGTTTTAATACTTGTTATTCTTGGTGGTGGTGTTACAGCTATTCTTTTAATGGGTGGAGATGATGAGTTTGAGATGCAACAAGGCACATCTCAAACTCAAGGAAAAATCACTTCAAATAGATCTAGAGAAGGTGGTGAAGTTAGCTCAAGGAAACTGAGTGATATTGGTATATTATATCCACTTGACACATTTACTGTTAATCTAAAAAGTGATTCCGGTCGCCGCTACCTAAAAGCAACTATTTCATTAGAATTAAATGGTGATGAGCTGAGTATTGAACTTGATAATAAATCTCCTGTAGTTAGAGACAGAATTATTAGAATTTTATCTTCTAAAACACTTGAAGAGATATCTTCTAAAAAAGGTAAGAAAAAAGTTTCAGAGCAAATTATAGATACTCTTAATTCTATGATTGTTGATGGTCATGTAAAAGGTATCTATTTTACAGAGTTTGTCATACAGTAAATGATCGGTATTGATCTTATAAAAACCTCTCGCATGAATCGCTTAATTGAGCGATTTGGCGACAAAGCACTTCAAAAATTTCTTTCCTTTGATGAAATAATTCTTGTTAAAAATTATAAAACTGCTTCTGGATTTTGGGCAGCCAAAGAAGCTTGTTCAAAAGCTCTAGGAGTTGGTATTGGTGCAAAGTGCAACTTTCATGATATATTCATATATAAAACAACTAACGGTGCGCCTAAAATCAAACTCTCTCAAAAACTTATAGATAATTTTAATATTGTAGACATCAGCCTATCTATCACTCATGATGGAGAGTATGCTATTGCTGTTGTAGCTATAGAATCAACCACCACCAACAAAATCAAGTAATTCTAGTTTGTCTTCATCACAAAGCTTATGAGTAGCCCACTTGTCCTGCTTAACTATATCCATATTAACTGCAGCAGCCATCACTTTACCAGTTAATCCTAATTTTTCCAGTACTTTATCTAAGGTCACATTATCACTAAAAATTTTTACTTCACCGTTTATTATAAGTTTCATTTATCTCTCTTTTATACAATAATACCTTATTTTATTGAATATATTGCAAATACAAGCTATAATAATTATATAAATAAACATAGAGGGTGATCGGTATGCTACACTCTAAAGAATTACTTAACTTTACGAAAGATTTATCTGTACTTTTTGCTGAGGACCATGAGGACTTAAGAGAAAATGTGGCGGAGATATTATCAGCTTTTTTCAACAGAGTTGATAGTGCAGAGAATGGTGAAGAAGCACTAAAAAAATATAAAAAATATTATGATAATGAAAATAAACATTATGATATAATTATTTCAGATATACGAATGCCTCGCCTCAATGGGGTAGAGCTAGTAGAAAATATCTACAATATAAATCCTGGTCAAATTATTATTATAGTATCAGCACATGATGATGCAAAATATTTACTACCTCTAATAAACCTGGGAATAGAACAATTCATAAAAAAGCCTATTGACTATCAAGATCTACTTAAAGTACTACTAAATACATCTAGAAATGTAAAATTATTAAGTAAAAAAGATATAACTGAGTCAAATCCAACGTTAATAAAACTAAGTGACTTTGTTACTTTTTCTAAAGAAAATAACATTCTTAACGATAATAACAATATTATACCCCTAACAAAATATGAGATATTCTTTTTACAACTATTAAGTGATAATACGGGTAAAATATTTTCAAATGAAGATATAACTAGTTATTATAGCTCTTTTGGTGAACATTTAGATATAGTAAATATAAGAAAACTTGTCTCTAAATTAAGAAAAAAACTACCAAAAAATTGTATAGAGAGCGTTTATGGCATTGGCTATAGATTATTACCACACTTACAAAACTAAGCAGTATTCTGCTTAAATAATTTTATGTTTTTTTCAATTTAAAAACAGAGGAATCACCAACTCCCACAAACAATTTATAACTTGCATCATATACTATAAATTCGGATTTATACTCTAAATCCAGATTATCTAAATACGCCTCCATTAACTCAAGTGCATGTTTGCTTCTAGTAGTCACTTTGAGAACCTTATCACCATCATATCCTAGGAAACTCTCAAGATACTCAATATCAAGTTCGATAACATATCTAATAATATTTTTCATTTCTTCAAGTACCATTGGGCTCCCCTTTTTATGATTATATCATATCAATCCCATAATAACTTTACACCGATACCAAAACCGTAAGCAATACTATTGTTATTGCCGGTTGAGTCACTTCGTGCTTGTTTATCTCTAAGTGTCTGCTCATATTTGATATAAGCAAACCACTCTTTGGAAAAAAATTGATAAACTGTAGTGCTGAGTGAATATTGAGAATAGTCATTTGAATAATTATCACTTAAAATATCGTTATCAAGTTCTATAGCAACAAACATCATTGTCGCTTTTGCCAACTTATATCCAAGCAGTCCATACAGGCGAATATCTTGGTCGTGACTATTGGTTTGCACAACTGTATTGCCTACAGTTTGATAAAGCGTACTATAGTAGTCGCTAAAAAGAAGTGCCGGTCCTATATAAAGGTCATCATTGATATAAAACTTATAACCGGCACCAATCTCATATTTCCATCCATCTTGTTCCATCTCGATTGGTGTATTGCCTAGAGCCGTTGTACCAATATACTGTTTAGGCACATATTTAAATGCAGCAAAAAGTAAATAATTTGGACGTACTGCCATATAGCTGATTGCTGGGACATCAAAAGATAGCCTTGTATCTTTTAAGCTTAAAGAAGTTGCTTCTTTATCATACCGTGTAACATCAGTCATAAGGAGATTATAGCTATTAGATGCAGCAAATACATTTACGCATGCTAGTATTAATATATATATATATTTCATGAATATAGAATTATAACATATATTAACAGCTAAATATTTAATTGAAAAGGAATATTATAAATTTTTGATGTAGTTACTAAGTATATCGAAGCTATTTTTTAAATTACTTAGGTCATTATATGCCTTAGCACTTCCAATAGAACCTTCAATAGATGAGATTATAAAGAGAGCTTGATTTTTTGAATCAAAGTCTGTTTTAGTTTGCTTTTGAGACTTAGCTTTTGTGAGTGCATCTTCAACCGAAAGTTGCCATATCTCATACGCACTCTTTAGATAGGTAAACAGCTCTTCATCTTTATCACTCATATCTAGCACAAAATTACTCAAAGGAGAGCCATGCTTTATATCTAAAAAGTGTTTTCTGTCTGCAAACATACTGTGATAGGCTTCTATCTGCTCTATAAGAGTTTTAATAGGTTCATCACTCTCTTTTAGTGGTGTTACCCACTGCTCATTAAGAGTATGTTCTAAGTAGTCTTTTACAGTTGCAAGGACAAGTGCCTGCTTAGACTTAAAGTGATAGTACATTGCACCTTTTGTCATATTTGCAATTTCTAGTATATCCGTTAGACTTGTTGCACAGTAACCTTTTTTATAAAGAAGGTTAAAAGTTATGTCTATGAGAATTTTTTCAGTTTTTTTCATTATTATTTACTTTATATTTTGTTTATTTATAATTATAGTTAGTTTAACTTAACTAGTCAATTAGATTATAAATTTAGGTACAATATCTAAAATAACTTACTATTTATCAGGAGTTCAAGAGCTAATGTTAAAATATATTTTGATAGTTTTTCTTTTTTTCTTCTCTACGGTAAAAGCAAACATCATCGAAATAGATGACAAAACAAAGTTTTATAATCTACTTTTAAATTCAAAAATATATATAGACAAAACTAAATCTATGAATATACAAAGTATTCTTAAGACAAAAAGTGACTTCAAAAAAAACAATAAAGAATTCTTAGCTTATGGATACTCCCCAGATTTTAATGTATGGATAAAATTTGAGTTAAAAAATACTACAGATAAACCGATAAATAAGATATTAGAATACGGTAACCCTTTAACAACACATCTAGAGTATCACAGTCCTATAGATGGTTATATGCAAAAAGAAGGGTTATACCAAATAAGTGAAAATAGAAAAAGTATAAACCCAACGTTTAAAATAAAACTAAACCCTCAAGAATCAAAAATATTTTATATAAAAGCATCTTCACATATAACAACTT
>DAOVJL010000189.1 GCA_030673275.1 Sulfurimonas sp. | reverse complement strand
ACAACATGTAAATAAAACAGAGTCTGCTATCCGCATTACGCACATAGAGACAAATGTAATCGTACAGTGTCAAAATGACAGAAGCCAACATAAAAATAAAGCAACAGCTATGAAAATGCTAAAGTCACGTCTGTATGAGCTAGAACTTGAAGCTCAAAAAGCTGAAGCTGCCGGTGTTGCTAAGAGTGAAATTGGTTGGGGACATCAAATTCGCTCTTATGTTATGCAGCCATATCAACAGGTAAAAGACACAAGAAGCAATGAAGCCTATTCAAATGTCTCAGGCATACTTGATGGCGATATTGATAAAATGATAGAGGGTGTGCTTATTGCTCAGAATCGCGCTTAGACATAAAACTATATCCTAAAAATCCAACCCCAAGTATCATAACAATTATAGTCATATACTGCACTTGCTTCTCTTGATTACTTTTAAGCTCTTTTAAAAATTTAGAACTATCTGGTTTTGAAGATTTTTTAGAACTTCCACTATCTCCTATAGCTCTTGCTTCCATTCTTGCGATATTCGCACGTGCAATCTCATTTTGAGTAAACCCCTCTTTTGGAGTGACCCAAAAATGCACCACAAATCCAATAACAAGCATCAAAACACCCAAAGTTCTTAAAATTACTATTCTGTTTTTTATAAATAATTCTTTCATAAAGTAAATTATGGCAAACTTCGCATATGAATATACTTAAAGAATTTGTGACAAATGATAAATGCTCATATTTAGACAATCAACAACAAACCACTCTATATAAAGTAATAGACAACTGCTCTGCTGCTTACTGTCAAGAGCTGATTGAGCGTGGATACAGAAGATTTGGTAAGATGTATTTTAGACCTGATTGTGCTACATGTGATGAGTGTAAAAGTATAAAAATAGATGTGAAAAATTTTGAATTTTCAAAATCTCAAAAAAGAGTTATAAAAAAAGCGTCAAAGATAAAAAGCTACATTCAAAGACCATCTATGAGTAAAACTCATTTAGAACTATTTGAGAAATATCACCTGTATATGAAAGATAAAAAAGGTTGGGAACATAATCCTACTACCGTACAAGGATATTATGGCTCTTTTGTCGATGCTCATAATGATTTTGGATATGAAATTTTATATTATATAGATGATATACTAATAGGAATAGACTTAATTGATGTTTTAGAAGACGGTATTTCTTCTATATACTTCTACTATGACCCTGATTATATGGAATACTCACTCGGTAAGCTATCTCTTTACAACCAAATTATGTACGCAAAAAACTCTAATAAAAAGTGGATCTACTTAGGATATTATGTAGAGGGCTGTCCCTCTCTCTCATATAAGTCTCATTATAAACCATACCTCACTCTTGATGGCAAACCAGAACTAGATGAAGAGTTCAGATGGGTATAGTAATAAAATACAATTAATTTCCAGACAGCTCTCTTTCTTGATTTTCTCTAATTACTTTCTTCTTTTGTATTAGTTCATCTTCAAGTGACTTTTTAACTGCCTCTTCTAGACGTTTATCTCTTTGGCGTATTCTTTTTATATTACTAGCTTCAATATGTTTTTTTATCTCTTTACTCGTTTTAGTGCGCTTTTTTATAGCTACGTCTTCATCTAAAAAGCCCTGTATAACTTCAGAAGCATCTAAATCACTAGAGTGTTTTAGATAGTAATTTACAATCTCTTGTTTATGTGCCTTGGTATCTATAAGTCCAGAATTGATTATTGCCGTAAAGAGTCTATTGTCTTGAGTTTTAATTGACTCTACAAAATAATTTTTTACTTCTATCACAAAAAAATCGTTTGATTTTGAGAGCTCCCTTAACTTACCTAAATATTCACCTTTATTTATGTTTTTATCTTTAGACTCAATCGAAAAACCATCTTTTTTAGCATTTCGCACATCTTCGACATATTCATCTATCTTACTTTCCAATATAGAGAACTCTGCTATCTGTTTTAATTTTTCTATTTTTGAAACATTGTCATATATAACATCACCCAGTGCAGAATATACACGAGGGTTCTGAGCAAGAGCAAGTGTTGCTAAAAGAGATAAAAGTACTAACTTTTTCATAAATCCACCTATATTTTTTATTTTTTTAATTATAACAGATATAATCACATTATGATTAAAAAAATAAAAATTGAGCTTACATACTTCATACTATTACTTATTATATTAGCTATCTTACAACATTCAGACTTACTAACTTCTCCCTCAACAAGAATTGATTTGATGGCAGAAAAAGAAAATTACCTCCACCCACTCTTATGGACATCAATCGTCTATATTGTAGTCGGGCTTATTCGATTAGTTGTTAAGTACCTATTCTATCTAAAAAATAGGAATAAAAGCTAGTTATATTAGTAATTTATATTATAAAAATTTGATTTGTTTTTTTAAAAGTGAATATGTAGATATATAAAATACTAACAGCACTATGTGCTGCTAGTAGAAGAGGAATAGTTAAATATTAGCCGTTTCTCTTTTTCTGAATCTCTTCAGATACATTTCTTGGAACTTCTTCATAGTGATCAAATTCCATAGAGTAAGTTGCTCTACCTTGAGTAGCAGAACGAAGGTCAGTTGAGTAACCAAACATCTCAGCAAGTGGAACAAATGCGTCAACAATTTTGTTACCTGAACGGTCACCCATAGAGTTAACTTGTCCACGACGACGATTAAGGTCACCGATAACGTCACCCATATTTTCTTCAGGAACTTCAACTTCAACTTTCATCATTGGCTCTAAAATTGATGGACGCGCTTTACGACAACCCTCTTTGAATCCCATTGATGCAGCAAGTTTAAATGCCATTTCATTTGAATCAACATCATGGTATGAACCATCATATAGAGTAATATCAATATCTTCCATTGGATAACCCGCAAGAACACCAGTTTGCATAGTCTCTTTACAACCCTTCTCAACAGCAGGAATAAACTCTTTTGGAACAGCTCCACCTTTAATAGCGTTTGTAAATACAAATCCAGAATCTGGTGCACCTGGCTTGATTCTAAGGTAAACATGACCAAATTGACCACGACCACCAGATTGTTTAGCATATTTGTACTCTTGTTCTACTTCATCTTTAATAGACTCACGGTAAGAAACTTGTGGAGCACCAACCTCAGCTTCAACAGAGAACTCTCTTTTCATTCTATCTACAAGAATCTCAAGGTGTAACTCACCCATTCCTGAAATAATAGTCTGTCCAGTCTCTTCATCTGTATGAACTCTAAATGATGGATCTTCAGCAGCAAGTT
>DAOVJL010000205.1 GCA_030673275.1 Sulfurimonas sp. | reverse complement strand
GTTTTTCACTTTGATGAAAATCTGTACCCAAGCTTTTTGATGCTAACAATTTTTTCCTTTCCTATAATTTTTCTAAGATCTTTTATATAAGTCCTCAAAGCATTCTCACTTGGTGTCTCGCCGTAGCTCCGAAGAGTATCGTAAATGCTCTCATGTGAAACAACTTCCTCTTGGTTTTGTAAAAAAAGTTTCAGAAGCAGAGATGTTTTTGTATTTAGCTGAACCTGTTTAGAATCTACAAAAAGTAGATTTGATTCTGTATCATATTCAATATTTTCATCTATTTTAACTCTTGGGCTTGTCTCATGAAAGAAGCCTCTTTTTAAAATATTTTCCACTCTAAAGAGAAGCTCTTTTAAAACAAATGGTTTTCTGATGTAGTCATCACAACCACTCTTATAACCATCTTCAAGTGAATCAATAGAGTTTAGTGATGTGATGTAGATAGCAGGCGTTTTAACACCATCATCCCGCTTTTGTTTTAAAAGCTCAAAGCCATTAAGAAGAGGAACATTTACATCAAGTAAAAAAAGGTCAAACTGCTGCTCATAAATAAGTTCCGAAGCTTCCTCCCCATCATAAGCAGTTATTACTTCAAACTCATGCCCTTGTAAAAACTCAACTACAGTATCACTTAGTGTTAAATCATCCTCCAGTAAAAGTATTTTTGCTTTCATGCTAATTATTTTATCTTTTGTAAATTTTTTTTATAAGCTTTTTTCTCTGCTTCACTCATATTTACCACTCTTGACTCAAGCTCTTTTTTGAACTTTTCAAGATTGTCTTTTTTCACATAACCCATAATAGATATAAGCTCTTGTGTGCTCATCTCACTGAAGTTCTCCCCAGCATACAAGATAGAGATTAACAGCAAAGACGAGAATAATATAGAGAATATTTTTAACATTACATAACTTTTATTTTTTTATATTTAGATGATTATACACTAAATATTTAAGTATCTTAGTAAAAAAAAGTGTAATGATTGTGTAGCAAGAGCGTCTATTTTGGATTCTAATATTTAGTGAGTGCTTATCGCACCTCTTTGATACTCTGAGTCAGAACCTTGTTTAATCCACTCCTGTTTTTCATAAACTTTAGGAGTGACTTTGTCAGCATCATATTTTTTAGGATTCCACTTCGTACTTTCTTCTTTAACTTTTGGTGTCTTCATCGAAGCACCGCATTTTCCTGCACCGCACTTCATACCCTCTGCGCTGGCGGTTGTAAAACCTACGCTCAAAAATAAAACTGCACCTAGAAAGAGTCTTGATAATTTTATAGTTTTCATAAATAATTCCTGTTTTTTATTGATTGTCATTATTGTAGTAAAAATATTTGTATAGTTTCAAAGATTTATAGATTAGTATTTTCATTTAATTCCTGTATAATTTCAAAAACAAACTCCAAGGCTCTCTACATGTCAAAATACAACAGATACAAAAAGAACTCAACACTTCTAGAACAATTTCGTTCTTTTTATTTTCAAAATAATCCTAAAGACCTTGAGTCAGCTATAGAGTATTTTTCTGTATTTGGCGGGATGAGTTGGGGTATTGATATGCAGATGCCACTAACAAAGCTGATTGAGAGTAAGGTTTTAAACAACTACAGATATATCCATGCAGATATTACGCAGATAACTGAGAGTGACAAAAACAGCCATGCTCTGCTAAGCGGTGTTGCCACTGGAGACCGTCGGACTCACTCCGCACTAAAGAGAGCTCGCATCTCAAGAGCTGACGGTGAGTACGCAATGGAGAACCTTTTTGACAGAGGTTTATTAGAAGCAGAGTATTCACTTGAAAAACCGCCAAGTGATGACAATATAGATGAAAAGCTTAATTTCACAAAACCTTTTATGCGTTTTTGGTTCTCTTTTATATCTCCATTTTTCAAAACAATCAAAGAGGGTGATTATAAAGAATCACAAGATAGATTTGCAAATCGTGAACAAGAGTTTTCAGAGCTAATATTTTCAAAACTGGCTCAGGAAGTTATGAAAAAAAGCTTCAAAGACGACCCAATAGTAGAGATTGGAAGTTACTGGGACAGAAATACTTCCATAGACATCTTGGCAAAAACAAAGTCGGGTAAAATCGTTGCCGGGATTTGTAAATACTCTAACTCAAAAGCGAAAAAAACTGAACTGACTAAACTAAAAGAGCAGACGGCTCTAGCTGAGTTAAAACCAGACATCTGCGTAGTTGTCTCAAAAAGCGGTTTTACAAATGAGATGAAAAATCAAAAAAGCCCAGAGCTAAAACTTCTGGCTCTTAAAAACTTCAAATCTCTTGTTGAAGATTTAAGCGAGAGAGACTTTATAGAGTGTGAAGGGAAGAGATACTAACAACTATGATACAACTAACAAATATCTCTAAAAATTTCGCTTCTCAAGAGCTTTTTAACAACCTCAACTTCAAACTAAACTCTGGGAATAGAGTTGGTTTGGTTGGTCGAAACGGAAGTGGTAAATCTACTCTTTTTAAAATCATTCTTGGTGAAGAGTCTCCCGATAGCGGTGATGTCATCATCCCAAAAAACTATAAGATAGGTACTCTAAAACAGCATCTTGAGTTTAGTGAAAGCACTCTAAGAGAAGAAGCAGCTCTTGCACTTGAAGAGGATATGAAATACGATGTCTACAGAGTTGAGAAGATTCTTTTTGGACTAGGCTTTGTGCAGGAAGATTTGGACAAGGACCCACTATCATTTTCTGGTGGTTATCAGATTCGAATAAACCTTGCAAAACTGCTCGTAACTGAACCAAATCTGCTTCTTTTAGATGAGCCTACTAACTACCTCGATATTCTCTCTCTTAGATGGTTAAAAACTTTTTTAAGAGCCTTTGAGGGTGAAGTTATCTTGATTACTCACGATAGAGAGTTTATGGATGCGATTACTACCCATACCGCAGGTATAATTCGCAAGCGGTTAAGCATAATTCCTGGAAATACTCACAAATTTTATGAGCAGCTTCAAGCCAACGATGAGCTTTACGATAAGCAAAAAATTGCACAAGATAAAAAGGTAAAGGAGCTTGAAGAGTTCATAGCCAAAAATAAAGCACGTGCCTCAACTGCTGCCTTAGCTCAATCAAAAGTAAAACAGCTAGAGAAGATGGACTTGATGGATGACCTT
>DAOVJL010000088.1 GCA_030673275.1 Sulfurimonas sp. | reverse complement strand
TTCAAATAGAATAGACGGTTGTTGTTAATTAGTTATTTCTAAGTAAACTTATTAATAGACTAAATTAACTAATTTGTTATTAGTTATTTCGTCTGTTTACTTGCTTAGTTTTCAATGATCTCAAACATCTTTGTTGAGCCTAAACATAAGGTCTCTGTGTTTGTGGATGGGAATTATAGACAAATCAACCTTTGATGTCAATAGTTTTTTAGAAGAATTTTTAAAGTTTTTTTAGGGTGGGGAGTTTTGGGGAGTTTTTGTTATTAATTTTCTTCTATCCAACCGCCTCCAATTAATCTATTCTTATCATAAAACACTGCAGCTTGACCAGTTGCGACACCAAATACGCTCTCTTTTAATGTAACAAATGCTCTATCATCTTTTACTATAACATGACAAGGAACTGCTTTTGTTCTATATCTTAATTTAACCGTTGTATCAAACTCTTTTTCGTCACTGTAGAGATTCAGATTATTAAGCACTACACTATTACATGCTAACTCCTCTTTTTTCCCTACTGTTATTTGATTATTTTTGGCATCAATGTTAGTTACATAGTGTGGTTCATGTGCACCCTTTACAGTAAAGCCTTTTCTTTTGCCAATTGTATAATGCATATATCCTTTATGTTCACCTACAACATTTCCATCCTTATCTAAAACTTCACCTACTTTATCTACTTCCACATAATCTTTAAGCAAGTCTGTATATGTTGTTTCAACAAAACATATTTCACTAGATTCAGATTGGCTTGCAAATGACTCGAGTCCATCTATAGATGATGCCAACTCTTTAATATCACTTTTTTTTCTCTCTCCTAATGGAAACAGAAGTCTTGGCAATATCTCTTTTTGTACATAAAAAAGAAAATAACTTTGATCTTTTGTATCATCATCTGCTTCATAAAAATATTTTCCATCAGTTTTTATATAATGACCGGTTGCCAAATAGTATGCTCCAATTTTATCAGCAAACTTAAGCATCTCTCCAAACTTTAAACTTCTGTTGCAAAGTGCACATGGATTCGGTGTTCTTCCCTCAGCATAAGTATCCATAAATGGTTGAAAAACTTTTTCATTAAATATATCTTGTAAATCCAAAACATGAAGTTTAATATCTACAAATTTTGCAGCTTTTTTAGCACGTTCTAGATGAATTTCGTGATATCCAGGCTTTGTATGTAATTTCATATATAAGCCCTCAACCTCATAGCCCTCATCTTTTAACATAAGCGCAGACATTGTAGAATCAACGCCACCACTCATGCCGACTAAAACCTTTTTGTTATTTTTCATCTACCTATGTATCTCTTTTTTTTATATGCTTCTTAACTGCAAAGTCTAAGAGTGATTTACAATAACTAGTACCTCCAAGACCAACTTCTTTAAGTAAATCAATTTGCTCTAGCAGAGATGCTTCAATTTCATCAACAACAGTTTCTAAATCATCTGTTAAATGAATCATATGTAAATCTTCTAAACTAATCATGTCACTTTCATATAAGTTTTTCTTTATAAATTCAATAAGCGGTTTATAAAAATCTACTCCGACAACAAATACCTTAACACCGGTTACTTTTCTTGTTTGTATCAAAGTAAGTGCTTCAAAAAGTTCATCCAATGTGCCATAACCACCAGGAAATATAACGTATGCCATAGAGTACTTAACCAACATCACTTTTCTTGAGAAAAAATAATCAAAACTCAATTCTTTTGTAGTGTACGGATTTGTAGTTTGCTCAAATGGAAGATCAATATTTAAGCCTATTGATTCAACATCTTCATGCTTATGAGCACCTCTGTTTGCAGCTTCCATAATTCCTGGTCCACCACCAGTCATTACATTAAATCCTACACTTCCTAACATTGAAGATAATTTTTGTGCTTTTTTGTAGTATGGGTCTCTTTTATGAGTTCTTGCACTACCAAATATTGTCACTGTTGGACCAAGTTCTCCGAGGTCATCAAAGCCTTTTACAAAATCAGCAATAATCTTAAAAACACTCCAAACATCTGCTGATTTTATATCTTTTATATATTTTTTTGCTAATTCGTTCTTTCTATTTTTCATATATTACAATCCAAACTATGATTTAAGTTGAGCCAATCTCTCTCTCTTTGTCCCAATTGAAGTTATCTGAACACCGAAGTTACCATCAACAATCACTACTTCACCCTCAGCTATAACATGATTATCAACTAATATTTCCAATGGATCATTTGCTAACTGATTTAATTCAATAACAGAACCTATATCCATGTTTAAAACATCTTTTAGTAACATCTTTTTCTTCCCAATTCTAACTTTTACTGGAAGTTTAACATCCATTATCAGAGATATATTACTTAACTCTTCATTATTAAGAGAAACACTTTCATTAGTGTTGTCAAAACTACTATTGTCTACTGCATTATTATTTACAGAATCTTCACTAGTGCCAAATATACTGTTTTTTAGATTCTCATCCATTATAAACATAAAAAGAGATTTTACACTTCCAATATTAAAATTATAAACAAACATTTTGCTATAGTTTTCTAAAGAAACTTCTTTATTTTCATCTACATATTCGACACTGTCTATATTAAAAGATAAAACAGGCATCTCTTTTTGAGCTGATAAGCTGGTGCCGATAGCTCCAAATATATTTGATGTTATCTCTTTTGCAGCATCTAAATCATCATCTGTTACATCTTCTCTATCACTCTCTTCTTCGCCCATCATCATATCAGACAGAGATGCAACTAAATTTGGCGTTAATGCAACCATGGCTGAAGCATCTGCATCACCACTTATAGTTATTTTTAAAAGCACAATTGGAGGAATAATATTTGAAACAATACTTAGTTCTTGCTCCTCTTTCAAGTCTAGAGAAGGAGTTTGACCAATCAATGCCTCAACAGTACCTGCTGTTTCATCTTCAAACAGTTTCATAAAATCACTCATTATCTACTCCTCTTTCTCTTGTTCTTGCTGAATAATCTCTTTTACACCGGAAATCTTTTCTCTTCTTGTTATTTCAAAGTTTTCCAATGCACGTTTAACAGCATCTTTTTCTGTATCAATTATTTCTGTAATTTGTATAGATTTTCTAAATCGTCTCAATCCAATTTTACCAAGAAATCTATCTTTTCCATCAACACATAAAGTTACAGTATCATTTGCAGCACTTGATAGCTTAACTACATCACCTTTTCGCAACTCTAAAATCTCTGCCAATGTTAATTCAGCATCACCTAGCATTGCTTGGATACCTACTTTTGCACCACCAAGAAGAACTTGTAGTTCTGTGTTTCTACTCTTTTTAGTACTGGTTGTTTCATTAAGCATCAAATCTCTGCTTGCTAGTTTTGGTAAAACCGGCTCAAGTGATATAACCGGATAACATATATTCATCATCCCTGAACTCTGCCCAATAATAATCTCCATTACAACCATTACAACAATCTCATTTTGAGCAACAATTTGTACAACATTTGGACTTGATTCTTTAGACTCAACAGTAGGATATATATCCATAACCGGTCCCCAAGCCTCTTTTAACGTGGACATCATAACTCTTAAAATTGTCTCAAACAAACTAAGCTCTATGTCAGAGAATTCACGAGAAGCATCAAAAGGCTCCCCTTTTCCACCAAGAAGTCTATCAAGCATAGGAAATGCTATTGATGGATTTATCTCAATAACACCACTTCCCTCTAATGGTTTAACAGAAAAAACATTAAAACTAGTAGGATTTGGCAATGACATTAAAAACTCACCATATGTCATCTGATCTACTGAATGAAGTTGAATTTCAACAATTGAGCGCATTATTGAAGATATCTGTGAAGCTAACGATCTTGCCATTTTATCATGTATACCGCGAAATGCACGAAGCTGCTCTTTAGATACTCTATTTGGTCTTTTAAAATCGTATAAAGTTACCTGTCTTTGAGAATCATGTCTCTCACCAT
Source organism: Sulfurimonas sp. (assembly GCA_030673275.1). Lineage (GTDB taxonomy): Bacteria > Campylobacterota > Campylobacteria > Campylobacterales > Sulfurimonadaceae > Sulfurimonas. The sequence continues at coordinate 1,845 of DAOVJL010000088.1, read as the reverse complement.
CATCTCCCTCAAAGACCTCTTCACCATCATCTTCAACAACATCTAAAAGCGCATCAATCTCTTCTTGGGAAAGTATATCTGCCATTGTTATGCCCCTACACTTTCTTTAATTTTATAAATCACTGATTTATGAATTTGTGAAATTCTTGATTCAGTAATATTTAGAATATCACTAATCTCCTTAAGTGTCAACTCTTCAAAGTAGTAAAATTGTATTATCAACTGTTCTCTTTCAACAAACTGACCAAGAACTTTTTTGATCACGCCAATCAGTTCATCTTTTTCTATTTTAGCAAGTGCTGCACCCTCATCACCAACTTGAAGTTGATCATGAAGAGGCATCACAGTATATATAGTTGAAGCAATACGGGCATCATGTATTTTATCTATGGGCTCTTCTAAAATTTCTGCCAACTCTTCATCAGTCGGCTCTTCTTCATGTGTTACTCTATACTCTTCAATAGCATAATCTATCGCTTTAACAAGCTTTCTGCTAGCACGGCTAAGTATATCTAAACTCCTTAGATAATCAAGCATTGCTCCATAAACTCTCTTCTTTGCATATCCCCAAAAAGAGTCATTTAGTTTTTCATCATATCTGCGAGCAAGTTTTATAAGCTCTTCTGTTCCAATAGCAGACAAATCCATATAATCAATAGAGCTTGGCAATCTCTCTTTTAACCTAAATGCCATTGCTTTAACGGCTGGCAAATATTGAAGTGCCAGTTCATCTTCTTTATGTTTAATATCTTGTGTATATGCACCAATCACGATTTTACTCCATCATCCTGAGCATTTGTTTTGATAGCTATATCTGTAATTTTTATAGCAGAATCTATCAGTTTTTCCCTTTTATTTATCTCATTAACAAACAGATCAAGATCTCTCTCATGCGACTCTTTAGGGAAAAAATAAACTTTTCCAACAATTGTTCTAAAATAGAATGCAACAATAATATGAGAAAATAGATAAAAAAATGCCGTTATAAAAAAAGTATATACTATTAAACCCTCTGCATCAAGTGCTTTTAATATTCCGAAAATAATTCCGACAAAAAAACCTTGAACAGTAATAAAATATACAAAATTCTCACCTAACATCTATGCCCACTCCAAATTTTGCCTTAAAAATGTTTTGCCAAACGCTTGAAAAGTCCTGATAATCCGCTTTCACTAGGTGTAACAAGCATATCTCGTTCCAAACTACTATTAATACTATTTGCTATTTTTAGTATATCTTTATATGCAGATGAAGATGGATAAGTTGCACTAAACAGTTCTCTTTGTTTTACAGACGAAGATATTTTCACATCACTATCTATTTTTCCTATTAGTTTTAAATTTAGTTTACTACCGATATTTGCAAGGGCTACTTTTTTTATTTTTTCATATACTGCGACTGCTTCTTTTTCATTTTTTACCTGATTCATGATAAGACTTATATCATCTCTGAGAGTTGCAATTGATTTTATTGTAGCATATGCATCTGTTATTGCTGCTGGGTCTGGAACAGTTACAACTATAACATCATCGGCTGCATCTACAAACATCTTTATATGCTCACCTATTCCAGCACCTGTGTCTATTATCATAACATCTAATTTGTCTAAAACTTCAGCTTCACTCATAAATCTCTCAAAAAGAGCCTTATCGGAATACTTTAATATTTCATCACCACTTTCACCTGGAATAAGTATAAGATTTCTTGTTACAGGAATTAAAATATCTGAAACAGTTGCTTCACCTTTTAATACATGTAAGATATTTTTTTTTATCTTTACATTGAACATAACATCTAAATTTGCTAAACCGATATCTGCGTCAAATATACCGACATTAAGCCCAC